>JBFFZT010000154.1:0-5375 GCA_041568535.1 Burkholderiales bacterium
CACGCGCGCAAAGGCATCGAGCGCGGCGCGCCCGTAGGTCAGGCTGATGACGGTGTCGTGGCGCGACTCGCGCTCCCAGTACAGCGCGGCGTTGGCGCGGTCCAGCACGTCGAGGTCCACCTTGCCGAGCGAGCCCTGCGCCTCCACGATCAGCTTGCCGATGCTGCCGTAGCGGTTGCCCGCGGCGTGCATTTCCACGGTCTCGAGGTCGGCGAGCAGCACGTGCCCGTCCTGCAAGGTGGCGCGCTGCTCGCGAAAGAAAAGCTCCGCGGCGCGCAAGCGCAGCGGATCCTCGGCGCCGTCGAGGATGTTCCTCAGAATGACGTGCACCAGCTGCTCGATGAACAGCGGCGGCACGTCCACTTCGCCCTTGAACAGCCCCATGTAGCAGCCCTCGACCGTGCCCGCCGCGAGCAGGCGGTCGCGGAACTTGAGCAGCATGCGGTAGTTGTGCCGGGCGTCCTCGTCGGCCAGCGCATCGATCTCAGCCGGCGGCACCGCGCGCTGCGGCGCCTCCATGAGCGCGGCATGCAGCCGCAGTTCGGCATCGCAGGATTCCTCGACCGGGTGGACCTCCGGCCGCAGGTAGTAGGCGCGCAGGAAGTCGTCGGTGACCCGCAGCCGGCCGGCCGGGTCACGCTCTAGGAGATGGAAACCGCTATTGCGCCAGAAATCAGGCAGGCGAGGCGACCAATCGCGAATGCGCCGCGACGTGCTGCCGCAGGAACTCCATCTGGTCGGCGAAGATGCGCCGGTTCGTGAGGATCAGGTATTCGGCCTTGTTCGGCACGTACGGCGCGTACATCAGCTCCATGCCGCATTCCTGCGGCATGCGGTTGCGCTTGTGGCCGTTGCAGTGCCGGCACGCGGTCACCACGTTCATCCAGGTGTCGCGCCCGCCGCGCGACAGCGGCGTGATGTGGTCGCGCGTGAGGCGGAAGTACCCGTACTCGTGGCCGCAGTAGGCGCAGGTATGCCGGTCGCGGCGGAACAGCTCCCGGTTGTTGAGCGGCGGCACCTGGTTGAAGCCGCGCGCGGCGAGCGCGCGGCCGCGGATGGCGATGATCGAATGCGCGGTGATGCTCGAGCGCTCGCCGGTGAGCCGCGACATGCCGCCGCGGAACGTGAAGGTGCGCTCGCCCATCGTCCACGCGACCAGGTTCTTCGCGTAATAGAAGCAGGCCTGCTGCCAGCTGATCCAGCGGTGCGGCACGCCGTGGGCGTCGAGCGAGAGGATCAGCAGGTTGTCCATGACCGCCGGGATTCTGCCAAGGGTTCAGGAACTTGGCAATGGAGCGCGGCCGGCGGCCCGCCGCGCGGCGCTAGCGGCTGGCGACGCGGTCCTTGAAGCCCTGCCCGGCGGCGAACGCCGGCACGGTCTTGGACGAAATGCGGATCTCCTTGCCGTTCAACGGGCTGCGCCCGGCGCGGGCTTTGCGCTTTCTCGGCAGGAACGTGCCGAAGCCGACCACCGTCACGCGATTGCCCTTGGCCACGCTCGCCACGATCGCGTCGAACACGGCGTTGACCGCTTCGCCCGCGCTCGATTTGCTCAGATTGCCGGCCCTTGCGGCCGCTTCGACGAGATCAGCCTTGGTGACGGAACGCATGGCCTTGTTGTCTCCCCTTGCTGCAAACGAGCGGGAATCATAATCAGATCGCTGCGCGAATACAACGTCGAAAGATGCGCGCGCGCAACATCGCGCGCACCGGCGTCGCAAAAAATTGTGCTAGCGCTTGCCTGCGAGCAGGTCGATGAGCGCGCTCGGCTCGTGCTCGCCGCGTCCTTGCGCGACGAGCAGGCGGTAGAGCTCCGCGGCGGTGCGCGCCATCGGCAGCGGCACGCTTTTTTCCGTGGCCACCGCCGCCGCGTTCTCCAGATCCTTGAGCATGATCGCCACCGCGCCGAGCGGCGGCTCGAATTGCCGCGCCGCCATGCGCGCGCCAAATACCTGAAGCGGCAGCGAATCAGCGAAGCCGCCCTTGAGCGCGTGCGGCAGCGCGGTCGCGTCGACGCCGGCGGCCTCCGCCAGGCGCACCGCTTCGGCGATCACCGGAAACAGGCAACCGACGATGACCTGGTTGCACAGCTTCGTGACCTGTCCGGCGCCCGCATCGCCCATGCGCGTGAAGCGCTGCGCGAGGTGCGCCACCACCGGGCGCGCGCGCTCGATGTGCTCGGGCTTGCCGCCCGCCATGATGGCGAGCGTGCCCTGCTCGGCGCCGACCGTGCCGCCCGACACCGGTGCGTCGACCAGTCCCATGCCGCACTCGCGCTCCAGCCGCGCAGCGAACGCGCGCGCCGACGCCGGCGCGATGCTGGAAAAATCCACCACCAGCTTGCCGGCTGCGCCGCCCGCGGCGATGCCGTCGGGCCCGAACAACACTTTCTCGGCGGCGTGCTGGTCGGTGACGCACATCAGGATGATGTCGGCGGCCTTGGCCACGCCGGCGGGCGAGTCGGCGGCCTGTGCGCCCTTGGCCGTCAGTGGCGCAAGCTTGTCGCGGCTGCGGTTCCATACCGTAAGCGCATAGCCCGCGGCGAGCAGCCGCAAGCTCATCGGCCGTCCCATCAGCCCGACGCCGATGAAGCCCAGGCGCGGCTGGTCGCTCATTTTCTCCCTCCCCCATGCGTGACCGCGCCGCGGTGCGCCGTGCCGACGAGCCGCGCGTACTTCTCGAGCACGCCCGACAGCGGCGCGCGGCGCGGCGCCTTGGGCTTGCGCCTGCGCAGCTCGGCGCCCGTGACGAGCAGCTGCAGCTCGCCGCGCGCTGCGTCGATGCGAATGCGATCGCCGTTTCTCACCAGGGCCAGCGCGCCGCCCGCCGCGGCCTCGGGCGAGACGTAGCCGATCATCATCCCGCGCGTCGCGCCCGAAAAGCGCCCGTCCGTGAGCAACGCCACCTTCTCACCCATGCCCTGCCCGTACAGGAGCGCCGTCACCCCCAGCATCTCGCGCATGCCCGGTCCGCCCTTCGGCCCTTCGTAACGGATCACGAGCACCTCGCCCGTCTTGTAGCTGCGCCGCCGCACGACCTCCGCGCAGGCCTCTTCGGAATCGAACACCCGCGCCGGGCCTTCGAACACGAGCGACTTGAGTCCCGCCACCTTGATGAGCGCCCCTTCCGAGGCGAGGTTGCCCTTGAGCACCGCGAGCCCGCCGGTCTCGAGGATGGGAGCTTTGCGCACCACTTCACCGTCTGCGCCGGCATGACCTGCGAGGGCCTTTTCGAGCGAGGTGCCGGCGAGGGTGAGGCACTCGCCGTGCAGCGCGCCGCGCTCGAGCAGCGCCTTCAGCACGGCGTACACGCCGCCCGCGGCATGCAGGTCTTTCGCCAGGTAGCGCCCGCCGGGCTTCATGTCGGCGATGAGCGGCGTGCGCCTGGCGACGCGCGCGAAATCGTCCATGTCGAAGCGGATGCCGGCCTCGTGCGCGATCGCCGGGATATGCAGCGCGGCGTTGGTCGAGCCGCCGGTGGCGGCGACCGCGGCGCACGCGTTCTCGAGGCTCTTGCGCGTCACCAGATCGCGCGGCAGCGGGCCGCCGTGCTCGAGCACGCGCATCGCCGCCGCACCGGCGGCGCGCGCCACCGCGCCGCGCTCCTCGGCCACGGCCGGCAGCGTCGCGGTTCCGGGCAGCGCGAGGCCGAGCGTCTCGGACACCATGGCCATGGTATTGGCGGTGAACTGCCCGGGGCACGAGCCCAGGGTCGGCAGGCAGGCGCGCTCGAGCTCGTCCAGATCGCCCTGCGGCATGTCGCCCGCCAGCACCGCGCCGACGCCTTCGTAAGTGTCGAGCACGGTGACGTCGCGCCCGCGCCAGCGGCCCGGCAGCGCCGCGCCCCCATAAACGAACACGCCCGGCAGGTTCAGCCGCGCGAGCGCCATCATCATCCCGGGCAGCGTCTTGTCGCAGCCGGCGAAAGTGACGAGCGCGTCGTAAGCATGGCCGCGCGCCACCGCCTCGACGCCGTCGGCGATCAGCTCGCGCGACACCAGCGAGTAGCGCATGCCGCCGTGGTTCATCGACATCGAGTCGGCCACCGACACGGAAGCGAAATCGAACGGCACCCCGCCGGCCGCGCGCACGCCGGCGCAGGCTTCGCGCGCGAACTCACCGAGCAGCGCGTTGCAGGGCGTGACGCGCCCGTCGGTCGAGGCGACCCCGACAAAAGGCTTGCCGAGGTCCGCGTCGCCGACGCCCAGGCTCCTCAGGAACGCGCGGTGCGGCGCGCGATCCAGCCCCTCGACCGTGACCCGCGAGGGCAGGATCGGAATCGTGCGCCGCGCCACGCTAGTCGCCGCGCGCGCCCGAGATCTGTACCACCTCCGACCACTTGACGACTTCCGAGGCGATGAGCGCGCCGAAGCCGACCGGGGTGCTGGGCGCCGGCTCGGCGCCGGCGGCGATGATGCGGTCGCGCACTTCCGCGCGCTTGAGCGTGGCGACGAAGTCGCCGTTCAGCCGCGCGATGATCGCGCTCGGCGTGGTCACCGGCACCACGATGCCGAGCCAGTCGGTGGCCTCGTACCCGGGCAGCCCCGCTTCGGCGAAGGCCGGCGCATCGGGTGCGGCGAATACGCGCTTCGCGCTGGTCACCGCGAGCGCCTTGAGCTTTCCGGACTTCACGTGCGGCATCGCGGCGGCCACGTCGACGATGGCGAGCGACAGCTTGCCGTTGGCCGCGTCGGTGGCGGCGGGCACGTCGCCCTTGTAGGGCACGTTCACCATCTGCACCTTGGCCATCAGCTTGAACAGCTCGGCCGCGAGGTGCGTCGCCGTGCCGTTGCCGCCGAAGCCGACGAGCATCTCGCCGGGCTTCGAGCGCGAGAGCGCGATCAGCTCCTCGAGCGTCGCCGCGGGCACCTTGGGCGGCGCGACCAGCAGGAACGGGAAATGGGCGATCGTCGTCACCGGCGCGAGGTCGGTCACCGGGTTGTAGGGCATCTTCGCGTACAGGCTCGTGTTGGTGGCGAGCGCCCCCGAGCCGCCGAGGCCGATGGTGTAGCCGTCGGGCGCCGCCTTGGCGACCAGATCGATACCAGCGCTGCCGTTCTGGCCGGGCCGGTTCTCGATCACCACCTGCTGGCGCAGCCGCTCCTGGAGCAGCGGCACCATGGCGCGCGCCAGCACGTCGCCGTGCTCGCCGGGCGCAAAGGCGACGACGAAGCGGATCGACTTCGTCGGGTAGGTTGGCTGTTGCGCGGCGGCCGGCGCGACGCAGAGCGCGGCGCACGCGGCAAGCACTCCGCGGATGGCGAATTTCATGCTGCCTCCTTGAAGCGCGAAGGGTAGCGCGCGGGGGCCCGGCGCGCCAGTGTCGTGCGGCGGCGGCGCTTCTAGCGGGCCAGGGCGGCGAACGTGCGCTGCATG
>JBFFZT010000155.1:0-5375 GCA_041568535.1 Burkholderiales bacterium
GGCGTCAGCGGTGCCAGAACCAGCCGCGCGGCCGCAGCGGGATCGCGGCGACGGCGAGAAAGCGCGCGAGGTTGGCGCGGCAGAAGAACTCCAGCGCCTCGAGGCTCGCGAAATGCGGCGAGGCGCGAAAGCCGCGGCTGTCGTCGATCAGGTCGAGGTCGCGCGCGATCAGCACGCGCGTCGGCTCCTCGCTGCTGCGGATCTCGTAGACGCGGCAATCGAGGTGCGCGCACACGCGCGCCACGCTCGGCGCGCGCTCGGCCTCGAGCGGCAGCACGCTCAGGCGGGCGCCGTCCTGCGACTCGTCGCGCCGCGGGCGGCCGCGCCGGCCGTGCGGCGCGGCGGGGGCACGCGGCATGCCCGCATCGGGAGCGTGGAAATCGCGGCTGGAATCGTCGTACATGGGTGCGGAAGGCGGCGTGTGCCCGCATAGGACCGGCGCGCGGGCAAAGAGTTTCATCCCCCCGGGGGCGCGCCGGGGGGGCGTCGCATCAGGGCGTCAGGACGACTTCAGCACCCCGCGGCGCATCTGGTCGAGCTCGATCGACTCGAACAGCGCCTTGAAGTTGCCTTCGCCGAAGCCCTCGTCGCCCTTTCTCTGGATGAACTCGAAGAAGATCGGCCCGAGCTGGTTCTCGGAGAAGATCTGCAGCAACAGTGCCCCCGCCTTGCCGTCGACGAGGATCTTGCGCTTCTTCAGCTCGGCGACGTTCTCGCCGTGGCCGGGGATGCGCTTGTCGATGAGCTCGTAGTAGGTGTCGACGGTGTCGAGGAGCTTCACGCCCTCGGCGCGCAGCGCGTCCACCGTCTTGAACAGGTCGGTCGAGCCGAGCGCCACGTGCTGGATGCCCTCGCCGTGGTACAGGTCCAGGTACTCCTGGATCTGGCCCGCCTTCTCGGTGCCTTCCTCGTTGATCGGGATGCGGATCTTGCCGCAGGGGCTGGTCATGGCCTTGGACTTCACGCCCGTCACCTGGCCCTCGATGTCGAAGTAGCGCACTTCCCGGAAGTTGAACAGGCGCTCGTAGAAGTCGGCCCACTCCTTCATGCGTCCCTTGTGCACGTTGTGCGTGAGGTGGTCGATGTAGGTGAGGCCGAAGCCTGCCGGGTCGAGCTCGGCCCCGGGAAGCGGCTCGAAGTCGACGTCGTAGAAGCCGATGTTGCCGATGTCGCCCTCCTTCTTTCCGCCCTTGCCGCGCCAGCGGTCGATGAGGTAGATGAGCGAATCGCCGATGCCCTTGATCGCCGGGATGTTGAGCTCGCCCGGGCCCGCGGTGCCGGCGTAGCCCCAGGCGCCGAGCGCAATGGCGCGCTCGTAGGCCGCTTTCGCGTCCTGCACGCGAAACGCGATGGCGCAGATGCTCGGCCCGTGCAGGCGCGCGAAGCGCTGCGCGAACGAGTCGGGCTCGGCGTTGACGATGTAGTTGATGCCGCCCTGGCGGTACAGCAGGACGTTCTTGTGGCGGTGGCGCGCGATCGGCTTGAAGCCGAGCCGCTCGAACAGCGCGCCCATCGCCTTCGGGTCGGGCGCGGCGTATTCGATGAACTCGAAGCCGTCGGTGCCCATCGGGTTGTCCCAGCCCATGCGCCATTGTAAATGGGGACAGACCCCATTTTTCTCATTTGGCTGTCAACCGGTCCCTGGGCCGGCACGTTTTGGGGCCATGTCCCGGATCGCCCGAGTCGTCGTCCCCGGCGTTGCGCTGCACGTGCGGCACCGAGGGCACAACCGCGCCGCGTGTTTCTTCGGCGACAGCGACTACGCGTTCTATCTCCGGCTTCTCGGTCAGTTTTCCCGGGAAAGCGGCTGTGGAGTTCACGCCTACTGCCTCATGCCGAATCACGTGCACCTTCTGTTGACACCCGGGACCGCGGACAGCTGCGCCCTGATGATGAAGCGCCTCGCGCAGTGCTACACGCAGCACGTGAACCGGGCGTACGAGCGCTGCGGAAGTTTGTGGGAAGGTCGCTTTCGCTCCTGCCCGGTGACCTCCGAGCGTTATGCGCTCGCGTGCTATCGCTATGTAGAACTCAACCCGGTGAACGCCGGGATGGTCAAGCATCCCGCGCAGTATCGCTGGTCCAGCTATCGCACCAACGCCGAAGGTCGGGCCGACGGATTCATCGAGCCGCACCCGGCGTATCCGGGCGCGGCCGCATATCGAGGACTGTTCGAGCAGGATCTAGAGCAATCCGTGGTCGATGACCTGCGCAAGGCCACCAACAGCGGTTTCGTCGTCGGCAGCCTACGCAAGCGCCGCGGCCGCCAAATGAGAAAAATGGGGTCTGTCCCCATTTAGCGCAGGTTGTACATCGTGCCGGGGAGCCAGAGCGCGAGCTGCGGGAACGCCATCACCATCCCGAGCACGAGGAGCATCAGCAGCACGTAGGGGAACGAGCCCTGGATCACCGCGCCGATCGGCGCCTTGGTCACCGCCTTGATGGTAAAGAGGTTCATGCCCACCGGCGGCGTAATCATCGCCATCTCCAGGTTGATGGTGAGCAGGATCCCGTACCAGATCGGGTTGATGCCGAGGTGGGCCATCACCGGCAGGATCACCGGCGTGGTGATGAGGATGATGGCGATCGACTCGAGGAACATGCCGAGCACGATGAGCAGCAGCATCATGACGACGAGGAAACCCACCACGCCGATGTCGAGCGACACGACGAGTTGAACGACCTGGTGCGGGATGCGCATCTTGGTGAGCACGAACCCGAACACCGAGGCGCCGGCGAGGATCATGAAGAGCATCGCCGAAGTGCGGCTCGCATCGAGCGCCGAGTCCCAGATGCCGCGCCAGCCCAGGCTGCGGTAGACCACGACCGCGACCGCGAGCGCGAGTGCCGCGCCCGCGGCGGCCGCCTCGGTGGCGGTGAACACGCCGAAGTACATGCCGCCCAGCACGAACACCGGCAGCGACAGCGCCCACGCCGACTTGCGGATCGCGGCGAGCGCCTCGGGGAGCTTCGCGCGCGCCTCGCGGCGCGTGGCGCGCCCGCGCAGCGCCGCCGAGAGCATGCACCAGGCGATGAACACGCCCGCCATCACCAGGCCCGGCACGATCCCGGCCATGAACAGGCCGCCGATCGAGCTCTCGCTCACCACGCCGTACAGCACCATCGGCCCGGAGGGCGGAATCAGGATGCCGAGCGTGCCGCCCGCGGCCACCACGCCGTAGGCCGCTTTGGGCTCGTAGCCGAAGCGGATCATCTGCGGAATGGCGACCGCGCCGATGGTGAGCGCGGTGGCCACGCTCGAGCCCGAGATCGCGGCGAAGATGGTGCAGGCGAGCACCGTGGCGATGCCCACGCCGCCCGGCAGGTGGCGCGTAAGCGTGTACGCGGTGTCGTAGAGGTCGTCGACGATCCGGCCGCGGATCATCACGTGCGCCATGAAGGCGAAAAGCGGGATCGCGACGAGCAGATACCGGTTCAGCTCGCCGAAGATGACGTCGGTGATCGAGCCCAGGCCCCCCTGCGTGGCGAGGAGCAGCGCGCCGCCGAAGAGCGCGAGCCCGGCGAAGATCGGCAGCCCGGTGAAAAGCAGCAGCACCAGCGTGACGAGGATGAGCGCGATCGTCACTCGGGCCTCCCGCCGTGCGGCGCCGCCGGCGCGGCGAGCGGGGGCAATCCCGCCGCCTGACGCGCGAGCGCCTCCAGCGCGACGAGCAGCATCATCACCCCGCCGAGCGGCAGGAAGAGCTGCAGCCAGAATACCGGGATCTCCAGGTTGCCCTCGGTGAGGATGCCGAGCTTTCTCGCGAACATCGCCGACTGCCAGCCGTTCACGATCAGTATCACGGAGACCACGACGACCGAGAGCGAGGCCCAGGCCTGCGCCCAGGCCTTGCCGCGCGGCGAGAGTCGCGCGGTGAGCAGATCCACGCCGATGTGCTCGCCGCGGCGCAGGCACTGCGCAGCGGCGAGCATGACGATGCCCACCAGCATGAAGCCCACGACCTCGTCGGCCCACACCGGGGCGCGGTTGAACGCGTAGCGCATCACCACCGCCCAGGTGATGAGCGCGAGCGAAACGAGCACGCCCGCGGCCGAGAGCGCCATCGCGGCCGCGTTGAGCGCGCCGATGAGGCGCGCGAGGCGCTCGAGCACTAGAGCTTGTTGATCAGGTCAAGCAGGCGCTGCGCGTCGGGGCTCGACTCGGCGAAGGCCTTGAGCACCGCCGGCTGCATCGCGTCGGTCATCGCCTTCTGCTGCGCGGGCGTGAGCACGGTGACGTTCATGCCCTTGTCGCGCAGCTGCTGGATGTGCTCGGCGGGGATGTCGTCGTTCTTCGGCATCAGCCGGTCCTCGGCGCGCTTGGCGGCCTCGAGGAGCGCCTTCTGGATGTCGGCCGGGAGCTTCGCCCACCACTCCGGGTTCACCACCAGGTTGTCGTAGGCGAGGATGATGGGCGAGGCGACGCCGAACTTCTGCACCTCGTAGAACTTGCGGCTGTGCGCGGCCTCGACGCCGGTGAAGCCCGCGTCGATGACGCCGGTCTGCAGCGCCTGGTAGACCTCCGAGCCCGGCATCGCCGAGGGCGCCGCGCCCATGGCGACCAGACCCGCGTCGAAGAGCTTCGACAGCCCGCGGATCTTCACGCCCTTGAAGTCCTCGGGCTTGACCAGCGCCGACTTGGCCGAGGTGAAGATGCCGTCGTTCGCGTCCACGATCCAGGCGATGTTCTTGACGCCCTTTTCCTCCATCTTGGCGTCGAGCATCTTCGCGGCTTCCGAGCCCGGGAACTTCCGCATCTTCGCCACCGAGGACATGTAGTACGGGATGATGGTGACGTTCATCTCGGGGATCGTGCCGCCCCACTGGAACGAGAGCATGATCGCCGACTCGATCTTGCCGCCGGCGACCGCGGCGTGGTGCTGGTTGGGGCGGAACAGCTGCGCCGCGCCGAAGATCTGCACTTCGACCTTGCCGTTGGTGAGCGCTTTCACGTCCTGCGCGAACTGGTCCATGTTCTTCGCCGAGTGGTGCGCGGGCGGGAACTGGTGCGACAGGCGCATCGTATAGTCGGCGGCCTGCGCGCCGGCGGCAAGGCCGGCCGCGAGCGCGGCGACGACAAGTCTTTGCTTCAGGTTCATCGTTTCTCCTCCTGGAGTTTTTTCCACACGGGGCGGAAATCGTAAGTCGGATAGAACTCGGTCTTGAAGGCGCCCCAGGCGCATTTCTCGAGCGCCAGGTTCACTTCGCGCAGGCGCGCCGCGGGCACGCGCAGCGTGACCACCTGCCCGATGCCCATCATCACGTACCAGGACTCGACCTCGATGCCCTGCGGCGGGAACTGCTTCCAGAATCCCGTCGCGTCGAGCTTGGCGTTGATCTCGCCCAGGTTCTTGTCCTGCTGGTGCCTGAGGAAC
>JBFFZT010000156.1:0-5349 GCA_041568535.1 Burkholderiales bacterium
CTTTGCCGCGGGCCGGTTCACGCTGGCATCCAGCCAGGCCTTGAACTTCGGGAACTTCTCGAGCAGCGGGAACTTGTTGAACCACATCGAGTAGCCCACGCTCGCCACCATGAAGTCGGCCAAGCCCCAGGCCTTGCCGCTGAAGAAGCCGTGCTTCGCGATGTGGTCCTCCAGCACCTTCATCTTCGGCAGGATCTCCTGCTCGGCCTGCGCGGCGGCCTTCTCGTCGCGCTTCTCGGGCGGCAGCATGTGCCGGTGGCGCTGCATGACGATCATCTGCGGCTCGACGTCGTTGGCGATGTAGAACGCCCATTGCAGCATTGCCGCCTTGCCCGCCCAGTCCTTCGGCCACAGGGGGCTCTTGTACTTCTCAGCGAGGTAGAGGTTGATCGCGGCCGATTCCCACATGATGAGACCGTCGTCGTCGATCGCCGGCACGCGCTGGTTGGGGTTGATGGCCGCGAACTCGGGCGCCTTGCAGGTGGCCCCTTCCACGTTGATGGTGACGTTGTGGTGCTCGTAGGGGATGTTCGATTCCTTGCACAGCCAGGCGACGCGGAACGTGCGCGAGCGAAACTGGCCGTAGAGCTTGAGCATCTTCTTTCTCCCAGCGGATTGATTGACAAAGGCATTGTGCGAAGCGAGACTCCCCCGAGTCAACGCAGGTTCGAGGAACCGTATGGCCAAGCCCAAGCAGCACCTGGAATTCGTGGGGATCGACATGAAGGCGGGCTGGGAAACGCCGCCCGGCTACCCGCCCGGATTCACGCAGAAGATCCTCGCCTCCGATATCGACGAGAAAGCGAAGCGGGGCAGCCGCACCCGGCTGCTGAAGCTCGACCCGGGCGCCTTCTCCACCGAGCCCTTCGTGCACGACCACTGGGAGGAGGTGTTCCTGGTGCAGGGCGACCTCGTCGTCGGCAACGACGCCAAGGGCCAGGGCGGGGAGTCATCGCGCGCCTTCACCTACGCCTGCCGGCCGCCGGGCGTGCACCACGGGCCGTTCGCCAGCAAAGGCGGCTGCCTGCTTTACGAGATCCACTACTATGAAACCAGCGGCAAGCAGAAGTAGGAGGGCGCCATGCTGAAGACCGGAGCCGAGCACCTGAAGTCCCTGCGCGACGGACGCGTGGTCTACATCGGCGGCGAGAAGGTCGACGACGTCACGACGCACCCGGCGTTCCGCAACGCCGCGCGCTCGATGGCGGCGATCTACGACCTGAAGGCCGCCAAGCCCGAGTTCAGCTTCTCCGAGGGCAAGGAGAAGTACAGCGCCTACTTCCTGCGCGCGAAGACCAAGGCGGACCTCGAAAAGCGCATGGCGCTGCACCGCGCCATCGCCGACATGAGCCACGGCCTGCTCGGGCGCTCGCCCGACCACGTGTCGAGCTTCGTCACCGGCATGGCGATGAACCCGATGGTGTTCGGCAAGTATGCCGACAACCTCACGCGCTACTACGAGCACATGCGCAAGGAGGACATCTACGGCGTGTACGCCGTGATCCCGCCGCAGGCGGCGCGCAATCCCGAGTTCTACGTCAAGCAGAACCTGCCGATCCCGACGCTGCGCGTGGTGCGCGAGGACGACGACGGCGTGGTGATCTCGGGGATGAAGATGCTCGCCACCGGCGCGGTGTTCGCCAACGAGATCTGGATCGGCAACCTGATCCCGCTCGCGCCCAACCAGCTCGCCGAGTCGATCACCTGCGCCATCCCCGTGAACGCGCCGGGCGTGACGCTGTGGTCGCGCAAGCCCTTCGAGATGCACGCGCCGAACGAGTTCGACAACCCGCTCGCCTGGCGCTTCGACGAGACCGACTCGATGGTGATGTGCGAGAACGTGAAAGTGCCCTGGGAGCGCGTGTTCGTGCACATGGACGCGGTGCTGGCGCGCGACATCTACATCAAGACCCCGGGCCACTGCTATGGCAACCACCAGTCGAACGTGCGCTTCCATTCCAAGATGCAGCTCATCGTGGGCCTCGCCAGCAAGATCGCCCAGGCCTCGGGCGCGCACGAGGTGCCGGCGGTGCGCGAGGTGCTGGGGCGCTTCTCGGCGCTGGAAGCGGCGCTCGGCGGCATGATCGCCGGCCAGATCCAGGACGCCGAGGAATGGCCCAAGGGCTACATGACCTTCAACCGGCGCTACATGTACGCGGCGCTCAACTGGTGCACCGAGAGCCACTCGCAGATCATCGACGCGCTACGCGAGCTGTGCGGCGGCGGCATCTTCCAGATGCCCGCCGACATCACGGTGATGCACGACAAGACGCTGAAGCAGCAGTTCGAGACCTACTGGCAGACGCCGCAGCTCGGGGCGGTGGAGCGCATGAAGCTGTACAAGCTCGCCTGGGACCTGATCGGCTCGGAGTTCGCCGGGCGCCACCTGCAGTACGAGAAGTTCTACGCCGGGGCCTCGTTCATCGTGCGCAACCACAACTTCCGCGAAGCGCCCTGGGACCACTACCACAAGGTGGTCGAGGACCTGATGGCGAGCTACGACGTGCCGGCGAAGAAGGAGGCGCGCAAGGTCGCCTGAGGGTCTACTTGCCGCACCAGTCGGCGATGATCTTCTCGTAGATCTCGACCGACTGGCGGATGCGCTCCATGCTGCAGTACTCGTCGGTCTGGTGCGCCATCTGCGGCTCGCCCGGCCCGAGCACGACGGTGGGCACCTCGCCGTAGACCTTGCGCAGGTTGGCGGCGTCCGTCATGTAGGTGGCGGTGCGCACCTCGGGCGCCTTGGCGAGGTACGGCGTGCAGATCTCGAACACGCGCTGCATCCATTCGGCCTGCGGCGCGGTCCACACCGCGGGCAGGTCGGAGAAAGTGTCGATCGCCACGTCCCCGCCCATCGCGGCGCGCAGGCGCTCGAGCAGCGCCGCATGGTCCATGCCGGGCAGCGTGCGGACGTCCACGCCGATGCGCGCGGCATCCGGCACCAGGTTGACCCCGGAGCCGCCCTCGAAGGTGCCGACGCTGAGCGTCGCCGCGCCCATCACCGGGTGCGGCGGCTGGCGGAAATCGAACGCCTCGAGCCCGCTCACCGCGCGCGCGGCCTTGTAGATCGCGTTCTCGCCGAGCTCGGGCATCGAGCCGTGCGCCGAGACGCCGCGGAAATCGGCGTGGAACTTGAGCGAGCCCTTGTGGCCGACGTACGGGTGGTTCGAGGTGGGCTCGCCGACCACCATGGCGCCGGCCTTGCCCATCAGCTTGGGCAGCTGCGCGAGGTGGCGCGAGCCGATGCAGCCGTTCTCCTCGGAGGCGGTGAGCACCAGCACCACGCCCGGCGTGCCCTGGAGCTTCTTCGCGAAACCTTTCGCCGCGAGCATGATCGCCGCCACGCCCGACTTCATGTCCGAGGTGCCGCGCCCGTAGAGCTTGTCGCCGTCGGTCTCGCCCTTGAACGGGTCGCGCGACCAGGCGCGCGTGCCGAGCGGCACCACGTCGAGGTGCCCGGTGAGGCACAGCGGCGCCTTGCCGCCGTTGCCGCCCGCACGCGCGACGACGCTGGTGCGCCCGGGCTCGAAGTCGTGCGTCTGCACCTGGTAGCCCCAATCCTGTAGGAGCTTGGCCGCGTGGCGCGCGCAGTCGGCCTCGCGCCCGGGCGGGTTGATGGTGTCGTAGCCGAGCAGCGACTTGGTGAGGGCGACGGGGTCTGCGTTAGCCATTGTCGGAGCCATCGTAGTTCAACTTGAGAAATTCCTGAAACGCGGGCATCAGCTCCTCCAGCTCGGCGTCGATCGAGTCCGGCAGCGAGTGCGCGAAGAGATCCAGCAGCACGAGCGCGTTCACGCTGCTGTCGCCCTGCTCGTCGCGGATCGCGCCCAGGCGCGCCGCCATGCCCTGGTTCACCTGCTGCAGCTCACGATAGTGGGCTTTCAGCCCCTCCAGGCCGGGGTCGGCCGCCTTGCCCTGCTGGCGGCGAAAGTGCTGCGCGAGCAGGTAGGTCGACACCACGCGGTACACCGTCTCCTCGCGGCTGGAGAAGGGCAGGTGGTAGTGCGCCATCGGCTTCAGGAATTCGATGTGCGGGCAGTCGCTGCTCGCCGACAGCAGGCCCATCAGCGAGCGCAGCACCTTCTGCACGCTGGTGCGCTTGGTCACCGTGCGCTCGTCGGACTCGACCTGCGCTGTCACGTCGTCATACGAGCGCACCTTTTCGAACAGCGCGACCAGCGGCACCAGGCGCACGGCCATCGGGCAGCGCTTCGTCTCGGCGCTCGAGAGCGGGCAGTTGGCGCACTGGTGGAAGCCGAGCTCGGTCCACGCGGGCAGCGCGGCCGGCGGCGCGGCCGCGCCGGCGTCGAGCGACTCGGTACGGCCGTCGGGAAAGCTGAAGCGGTAGACGAGCTTGGCCAAGGCTACTCCGCGGCGCAGTGCGCCCTGACGCGCGATTCGAGCGACTCGAGGCGCCGGTCGCGGATGCCGAGCTGGCGCAGGTGCGCCACCGTGTCGAACAGGTAGTCGCAGCAGCGGCCCATGGGGCCGGCGCCGGTGGCGAGGTAGCGCGCGATGACCTCGTCCTCGAGCCCCGGTACGTAGCGTTCATGCTGCCGGTTGGCGCTGAAGGCGATCGCCGGCTCGGCGCCCTTGGGCGTACGCGCCAGGGTCCACACCGGCCGGTAGGACATGGTGAACATCTCGCGCCGCCAGATCACGTCGAGCTCGGTCGCCGCCTCGCGCTTGTCGAGCCGGTAGGCGACGCCGGTGCAGCTGCCGCCCGATTCCAGCGACAGCATCAGCCCGGGGCGCTCGGGGCTGCCGCGGCCGGCGCGCGACCACAGGCAGAACTGGCGGTGAAAGCCGTGGATGCGCGCGGTGCGGCGCTCGACGAAGTGAAACGCCGGGTTCCACATCAGCGAGCCGAAGGCGAACACCCAGATGCGCCCCGGGCGCGGCGCGCGCGCAAGGATTGCGCGTACCTGCTCGCGGCGTTCCTCGTCGGTGGCGAAGCGTGCGTCGGGCCCGAGCAGCGCCCGCACCGAAGCGTGCAGCGAGCCGTCGAGGATGCTCTCGCGCGTGAGCCGCAGGCCGCTCATGCCGCGGCTAGCCCGGCGCTGCCACGGAGAGGCCGCGGATGCCGTGGCGCTCGATGAGCTGCGCCACCAGGCCCGAGGCCTTCACGTCCTCGGCGAACTTGCGCAGGTCGGCCGCGCCCTCGGGCCGGCCCTTGGGCGTGCCGCTCGCCTGCTGCACGGCGGTGAAGCGTCCCTCCAGGATCTTCGCGCCCTGGAGCTTGGCCACGTCCTCCATCAGCCGCGGCTTGAGGCCCGCGAGCACCTCGAGCTTGTCCCTGACGAAGACCTGGTAGGACGCCTCGATGCCCGCGGCCGTCACCAGCGTCGC
>JBFFZT010000157.1:0-5346 GCA_041568535.1 Burkholderiales bacterium
CGTTGCTCTATCGGCCATCTGGCTTGCAGCATGCGCAACAGCAGGACGCAAGCCACGACACTCGCAATGAGCAGCGCCGAGAGCAGCACGGGCGCCTTCGCGCTCCCGGTCCAGTCGCGCAGCCAGCCCGCGAGCACCGGCACCAGCGTCATGCCGAGGTAGTACCAGGTGTAGTAGATGCCCAGTCCCGGGCCCCGGTTCTCGCGGCTTACTGCCTCGGCCGACAGCGACATGAGCGCGCCTGCCGGTAGTCCCGCGATCACCCCCAAGAGGAGGAGACCCGCCACCGGCAACGTCCCGGTGGTGATGACGACGAGCGTGGCCGACGACGCCAGCAGCAGTGCCGCGAGCGCCAGCGTGAGCTGCCGCGCCGACTGCAGCAGCCGGCCGCCGAGCGGAACCGAGACCATGGTGGTCCACATGAACAGGCTGGTGACCCAATGGGCCGCGCCGCGCTCGTAGCCGACCGCGACGAGCGCTTCGGGCGTGAAGCTGACCACGAGGATGAAAGCGGCGTTGTACAGCGTCCAGGCCAGGCCGGCCACGCTGGTGTGCACGAGCTGGCGCGCGGGCAGTCCGTACCTGAGCGGCTCCGCGGGCGACGCGAGTGGCGCCGGCGGCGCGCGATAAAGCAGCGCGGTCAGCAGCAGCGCCGCCACCGCCGCGACCGCGGTGACGTACATGACCGCGCTCCAGCCGTAGGCGCCAGCGACCGGGTCATGCACCAGCAGCCCGAGCGCGATGCCGCTCGGCCAGGCGGTCAGCATGATGGCCAGCGCCAGCACGATCTCCTTCTCGATGAACCAGTCGGTGACCATCTTGGTGAGGATCACGTTGAAGATCGTGCCGCCCACGCCGGTGATGAGCCGCCCGGCAAACAGCTGGTTCGGGTCGGTCGCGGATCCCATCACGTAGGCGCCGACCGCCATCGCCGCCGCGCCGAGCATCAGCAGGTTCTTGTCGGCGAGCGCGCGCGTCAGGGCGCCGCTCGGTATCGCGATGAAGATGCCGGGCAGCAGGAAAAAGCCGATCAGCGTGCCGATCTCGGTGTAGCTGAGGCCGAAGGTATCGATGAGCTGCGTGGAGGTCGAGGCCACCGACTGGAACTGGAAGCCCATCGCGAGCCGCACGATGAACAGGATGAGCAGCATCAGCCACCGCACGGTTACCTCCTTGAATTCGCTCGCACTATGCGGCGCCGATCGTCGTCAGTCCCGTACCGGGACCCACCCGGCCCGGCACAAGCCTATACTTGGCCTCGCAGGATCCATACTGATAATCAGCCCCTCAGGCTGATGCGTTGCCTCACCCTTGGGGTCCGCAGGTCCCGCTTTCAGGGTACAGCCTGTACCACCCGTCGTGCAGATCCAGAAAATCAGACCACGAGAAGGAGGACGTGATGGCACTTTTCATGTTGATGGGAAAGTACTCACCGGAGGCGATCAAGGCGATTCTGGAAACCGGCTCGGATCGGGAGGCGGCCGCCAAGAAGGCGCTTGAAGCGGCGGGCGGCAAGCTGCTCGGCTTCTACGGGATGTTCGGCCAGGATTACAACGTCGCCATCGTCGCGGAGATGCCGGGCAATGCGGAATACATCGGCGCGATCGCGCCTGCGCTGATGGCCGGAACCTTCACGGCGTTCAAATCGATCCCGCTCTACATGGCGAGCGACGTCGTGAAGGCCTCGCAGATCGCGAAGAAGGTGAGCGCCGCTTACACGCCGCCGACGAAGGCAAAGTAGAAGACAGACGAAGCGGCGTCGAAACAAAAAGGGCCAGCGCATGCTGGCCCTTTGTTATTTGGCGCGCCCGGCAGGATTTGAACCCACGACCCCTTGGTTCGTAGCCAAGTACTCTATCCAACTGAGCTACGGGCGCGAGGCCGAGGAGTTTACCAGAAGCGCCTCAGAACCCCCAGTAATCCAGCCCCTCGGGCAGCGGCTCGCCGTGCGCCAGAGACGCGAGCTTGGCGTACTGGCCTTCGGCGTACAGCAGCGCCTTGCCCTTCTTGCCGAACAGCACCTGCTGCACCTGGCCGAGGAAGATGGTGTGCGAGCCGTGCGCGAGCTTCTTCACCACGCGGCAGTCGAACGACACCAGCGCGTCGACCAGCACCGGCGAGCCGGTGGCGAGCTTGGACCAGTCGCGCGAGCCGAAGCGCCCCTCGCCCGACTGCGCGCCGCTGAACAGGTTGGACAGATCCGAATCTTCCGCGCGCAGCACGTTCACGCAGAACGCCTTACTCTTCGATACGCCCGTGTGCGTCGCCGATTTTCGATTGAGGCACACCAGCACGGTGGGCGGCTCGGCGGTGACCGAGCACACCGCGGTCGCCGCCATGCCGTAGCGGTGCCCGCCGTGCGCCGCGGTGATGATGTTCACCGCGTGCGCCAGTCCGCGCATGCCGAGCTTGAACTGATCGGCGTTGACCGGTTTGTCCACGCACGCGATTATTGCATGCGAGTGCCACGCGCCCTTTTCCGGAGAAGCACATGACCGAACACGGTTTTCTCACCCAGGCTCTGCTCTATCTCGGCGCGGGCGTGATCGCGGTGCCGGTGTTCAAGCGCCTCGGCCTCGGATCGGTGCTGGGCTATCTCGCCGCCGGCATGGTGATCGGACCGTGGGGGCTCAAGCTGGTCTCCAAGCCCGAGGCGGTGCTGCACTTCGCCGAGTTCGGCGTGGTGCTGCTGCTTTTTCTCGTCGGGCTGGAGCTCAACCCGCAGCGCCTGTGGAACATGCGCCGCCCGATCTTCGGCATGGGCGCGGCGCAGGTGCTCGGCACCATCGCGGCGGTGACGGCGATCGGCTGGGCGTTCAACCAGAAGCCGACCATCGCCGTCGTCGCCGGCATGGGCATCGCCATGTCCTCCACGGCCATCGTGCTGGCGACGCTGCAGGAAAAGCGCCTGCTCGGCACGCCCGGCGGTCAGGCGAGCTTTTCGGTGCTGCTGTTCCAGGACCTGGCGGTGATTCCGCTCGCGCTGCTGCTTGCGCTGCTCTCGCCCGGGGTCTCGGCGGGCGGGCTGGACTGGATCGCCGCGGGGCGCGCCGTGGCGATGATCGCGCTGCTCATCGCGGCGGGGCACTTCCTGCTGCGGCCGCTGCTGCGCGTGGTGGCCAGCGCCGGTCAGCGCGAGGTGTTCGTCGGCTTTGCGCTGCTCATCGTGCTCGGCGTCGCCGCGCTCATGGAGAAGGTCGGCCTGTCGATGGCGCTCGGCGCGTTCCTCGCCGGGGTGATGCTCGCCGAGTCGGAGTACCGGCACGAGCTCGAGCTCGACATCGAGCCGTTCAAGGGCCTGCTGCTCGGCCTGTTCTTCATCGCCGTCGGCATGTCGATCGACCTCGGCCTGTTCCTGCGCTCGCCGCTGCTCATTCTCGCGCTGGCGCTCGGCATCGTCGTCGTGAAGGCGCTGCTGCTCTACCCCATCGCGCGCTACTTCGGCTACTGCGCGCCCGCCGACGCGCTGGTGTTCGCGCTCGGCCTGTCGCAGGCCGGCGAGTTCGCCTTCGTGCTGTTCGCCGCCGCGGGCGAGATCCTGCCGCGCGCGACGCTCAACGTGCTCAACGCCAGCGTCGCCACCTCGATGGTGACGACGCCGTTCCTCATGATTCTCTACGAGCGCGTGCTCGCGCCGCGCCTCGCCATGGGCGAGCGGCGCGAGGCGGACGTCGTCGAAGAGGCGTACCCGGTCCTCGTCGCCGGGTTCGGCCGCTTCGGGCAGGTGGTGACGCGCGTGCTGAACGGCCTGCGCATCCACGCCACGCTCATCGACCACGACCCGGTCCAGATCGAGCTGGTGCGCCGCTTCGGCTCCAAGGCCTACTACGGCGATGCCACGCGGCTCGACGTGCTGGAAAAAGCGGGCATCGCCTCGGCGCGCCTGCTCATCGTCGCGCTCGACGACCATGTCGCCGCGCTGCAGCTGGTGCGGCGCGTGCGCGAGCGCTACCCGCAGCTCAAGATCATCGCGCGCGCCCATAGCCGCAGCGATGCCTTCGAGTACGTCGACATGGGTATTCCGGCGGTACGCGAGACCTTCGGCGCCGCGCTCGAGGCAGCGGAAGCGGCGCTGCGCGCGCTCGACTACGGTCCCCTCGCGGCGCACCGCGTGGTGTCGCGCTTCAAGCGCCACGACGAGGAAATGCTCGCCGAGCAAAGCCCGCACCGCGGCGAGATCAAGGAGCTGATCGCCATGCAGCAGCGCGGCCGCGAGGACCTGGAGCGGCTGCTGCGCAGCGAGGAGCAGGCGCCGCCGCCGGCGCCCAAGCCGGCGCCCGCTAGCGCCGGTTGACGAGCACGATGCCGCCGCCCACCAGCAGCGAGGCGGCGGCGAAGGTCGGCGTCAGCGGCTCGCCCAGCACCGCCACCCCGGCGAGCACGCCGAATAGCGGCGTCATGAACGAGAACACCGCGAGCCGCCCGGCCAGATAGCGCGTCAGCAGCCAGAACCACGCCAGGTAGCTGGCGAAGGCGACGATCGCGCCCTGGTAGGCGAGGCTGGCGAGCGCGAACGGCGTGAGCGCCACGACGCCGGCCTCGCCGAGCAGGAAGGACGCGCCGAGCAGCACCGGCACGGCCACCGCGAGCTGGTAGAACAGCGTCTTCGCCGCGCTGGCGCGCGAGAGCGACGTGGTGCGGATCAGCACCGTGGTCGCGCCCCACAGCACCGCGGCCACCACGCCGCAGACGTCGCCGAGGAGCGTCGCGCCCTGCGCGGCGAGGAAGCCGTCGCCGAAGGCGAGCGCCACGCCCGCGAAGGCGAACGCCACGCCGACCCACTGCGCGCGCACCAGGTGCTCGCCCGGCACCCACCAGTGCACCCCCAGCGCGGTGACGATCGGCGCGAGGTAGATGAACACCACCATGCGCGAGGCCGCGGTGTGCTCGAGGCCGGCGTAGATGAACACGAACTCGCCGCCGAACAGCAACCCCGCGCCGATACCGGCGGCCAGAGTGCCGTCGCGGGAAAAGAGCGCGATGCCGCGCCAGCGCGCCCAGGCGAGCAGCAGCGCCGCGGCGAGGATCGTGCGCAATGCCGCCTGCATGACGAGCGACACGTCCGCCGCGGTCAGCTTGATCGCCACCTGCTGGAAGCCCCACAGCGCGGTGAGCAGCACCATGAGCGAGAAAGCCCGCCCGTCGAGGGCCTTGCGTTCGTCCACGAAAGCCGTCCGGGCCTAGCGGCCCTTGAACACGGGCTTACGCTTCTCGTTGAAGGCGCGCACGCCCTCGCGGCGGTCCTCGGTGTCGACGAGGCGGTTGTAGGCCTCGATCTCGAAGCGGTAGCCGGTAAGGAGGTCCATCTGCAGCCCATAGTGGATGGACTTCTTCGCCTGGCGCACC
>JBFFZT010000158.1:0-5313 GCA_041568535.1 Burkholderiales bacterium
ACGCCGGCGTGGTGATAGACGTCGAGCAGCACGCGCGCGCCGGCGGCATGCGCCGCGCGCACGCGCGCGGCAAGGTCGTCCACCACTTCGCCGCTGCGGAACATGACCGTGGACAGCACGACAAGGTCCGCGCCGGCGGCCTCGAGCTCGCGCCAGGGCGCCACGCGTAGCTCCATGCGGCCGCGGTCCCGGTACACGCGCAGGATGAAATCCAGCGAGTCGAACTCGCCATCGCTCGCCGCCACGCGCGGCTTGCCCGGCAGGGCGTTCAGCACGGCCCGCAGCCCCTGGCCGGCGCTCGTCTTCGGCACGATGCAGTCGGCGCGCGCCGCCCCGACCAGCCGGGCCGTCAGGGCGCGAAAGCGCTCGCGTGCGGCGAGCCACGGCTCCCAGGCGTCGTCGAGATCGCGGTACCAGGCGTCGAGCGCCGCGCGCACGTCCTCGGCCGTGCGGTCGGGCGGGCGGCCAAGCGAATGATTGGCGAGATAGATGCCGCCGCGCGCGAGCACGCGCGAGAAGCGCGGGCGCAGCTCGCGCGCTACGAAGGCCTCATCCAATCTCGGTTCTCACGTCGATCAGCTCCGGAAACAGCGCCACTTCCAGCGTCTTGCGCAGGAACTGCACGCCCACCGTGCCGCCGGTGCCGCGCTTGAAGCCGATGACGCGCTCCACCGTCTTCACGTGCCGGAAGCGCCAGAGCTGAAAGTTCTCCTCGACGTCGACCAGCTTCTCGCACATGTCATAGGCGTCCCAATGGCGCCGCGGATCCTCGTAGATCGTCTTGAACACGGCGGTGACGCCCGGGTGACGCTCATAGGGCTGCGACCAGTCGCGCTCGGTGCGCTCGCGCGGCACCGGCAGGCCGCGACGCGCGAGCAGGCGCAGGAACTCGTCGTACAGGCTCGGCGCATTGAGCAGGCCCTCGAGCAAGGCGTGCACCCGGGCGTCATGGCGGTGCAGCTCGAGCAGGCGCCGGTGCTTGTTGCCGAGCAGGAACTCGATGGCGCGGAACTGGGAGGACTGCAGCCCCGAGGCCGGGCCGAGGACGTCGCGAAACTGCACGTACTCCGAGGGCGTGAGCGTCTCCAGCACCGCCCACTGCTCGAACAGCTGGCGCTGGATCTGCTTCACGCGCGCGAGGATCTTGAAGCAGGGATCGAGCCGGTCGGCGCGCACGTGCTCGATCGCCGCGGCGAGCTCGTGGATCATCAGCTTCATCCACAGCTCCGCGGTCTGGTGCTGGATGATGAACAGCATCTCGTCGTGGTGCGGCGGCGACGAGCGCGGCCGCTGCGCCGAGAGCAGGCGCTCGAGCTGCAGGTAGCCGCCGTACGACGTCTCGGCGGCGAGGTCGGTGATCATGCCCGGATCGTCGGGGTTCATGCGCCTATAATGCCACCGCCCGGTCGCGGCGCGGAGGAGCCATGCTGAAGCTGTGCGGATTCCATGTCAGCAACTACCACAACAAGGTGCGCATCGCGCTGCTCGAGAAGGGCGTGGCGTTCGAGGAGGATGCGAGCGTCAGGCCGTCGCAGGAGGCGGCGTACGTGGCCAAGAGCCCGATGGGCAAGGTGCCGTATCTGGAGGTGAACGGCACGCGCATCCGCGAGTCGAGCGCCATCCTCGAGTACCTGGAGGACGCCTACCCGCAGAAGCCCCTGCTGCCCAAGGACCCGCTCGAGCGCGCGCGCGTGCGCGAGCTCGTCATCTTCATCGAGCTGCACCTGGAGCTGGTGGCGCGGCGCATGTACGGCATGCTCGGCGGCGGCAAGCCGGTGTCCGACGAAGCGAAGCAGCGCGTGGAGAAGGACCTGACCAAGGGCGTGCGCGCGCTGAAGGCGGTGGCGAAGTTCGAGCCGTACATCGCGGGCCAGGAGCTGAGCATTGCCGATTGCGCCGCGTTCGTGCACCTGCCGCTGGTCACGCTGGTGACCAAGAACTTCTTCGGGCGCGACTATCTCGAGGACCTGCCGCAGCTCAAGCCGTATCTCAAGATGCTCGGCGAGCGTCCGGCCTTCGCCAGGGTGAACGCGGACCGCAGGGCGGCGACCGCAGCCGCGAAGCAGTAGCCCGATGTCCGGGCTCGCGCCGCTCGGCGATTATCTGCGGTTCGTGGTCACGCTGACCGCGGTCGTCGACCCGTTTCTCGCCATTCCGTTCTTCCTCACGTTTGCCGCGAGCCACGGTGAAGACGCCCGCAAGCGCCTCGCCCGCACCGTCGCGCTCACGGTGTTCCTGGTGCTCGCGGTCGCGGCGCTCGTCGGCGAGGCGCTGCTCGACCTGATCGGCGCGAGCCTGCCCGCGTTTCGCGTCGGCGGCGGGCTGGTGCTGCTGCTGATGGCGCTGGCGATGCTCAACGCGCAGGCGGGCGGCGTGCGCCAGTCCAAGGCCGAGGCCGCGGAGCTCGAGGAGGGCGAGCTGCAGGGCGTGGTGCCGCTCGCCATTCCGCTGCTCGCCGGGCCGGGCGCCATCAGCACCGCGATCATCGCCGCGGAGGGCGGGCACGTCGTCCACCAGGCCGTGCTTATCGTTTGCATCGCTATCGTGTGCGGCGTGGTGTGGCTCGCGCTGCGCGCGGCGCACCAGGTGGCGGCGCGCATGGGCACCACGGGGATGAACGTGGCGACGCGGATCCTCGGGCTGCTGCTCGCCGCCATGGCGGTGCAGACTATGGCGGTGGGATTGAAGGCGCTGTTTCCGGGGCTGGGCTAGGGCCTTAGCGCCCCTCCATCCACTCCGCCGCTTCCCTCCACAGCGAGTCCTTGAAGCGCTCGCGAAAGAACCCGAAGTGCCCGATCGGCCCGCCGTGCTGCGCCGGGTCCACCTTCTCCAGCCTGTGCGGGGCATTGGGATAAAACCCGAGGAACGCTTCGACCGCCGCCGGCGGGGCATAGTCGTCGTCGGCGACGGCGTAGACGCGGATCGGTGCGGAAAAGCGCGCGTAGGCCTCCTGCGCCCCGAGCGCCCCGACGAGATACCCCGGGTGCCGGCACCAGCTCGCCCACTCGCGCGCCACCCCCGCGGGCAGGTCCTCGCCCTGGCCGAACAGCCGCGACGGAACGTAACCGTGTACGCGCGACATTCCAGGCAGCAGGACGTGGCTCAGCAGCCACATGCCGGCGCGGCCCTTGCCGCGCCAGTGTTTCCAGTAGCCGCTCTGCGCTCCCACCGTCATCGCCGCTGCGTAGCGCTCGTTTCCCGGCACGAGCCCGAGTGCCACCGCGCCAAAGCTGTGGCCGACGCCGATCAGCCGCGCGCCGTGGGTGGCGCGCGCAAGGTAGTCGAGCGCGCCGCCGATGTCCTTCTCCGCCCAGTCGCGCATGCGCGCCTGGAAGCCGCGCAGCTTCTCCGGGCGCGAGCGGCCGATGCCGCGGTAGTCGAAGGTCAACGCGGCAAAGCCGCGCGAGGCCAGGTACTCGGCGAACTTGCCGTAGTACTCCTGCTTCACGCCGGCCGCGGCCTGGAACAGCACCGCGCGGCGGTTCGGCGTGCGCGGCCGGTACAGCGTGCCCGCGAGCCGGTAGCCGTCGCGCGCGGCGAATTCGACCGCGGTGCCGCTCACTTCGGCACGGGACGCGGCGCGCCCTTGGCGTCGATCGCCACGTAGGTGAGCGTCGCCTCGGTCACTTTAACGACCTTCGCCTCGCTGCGGCCGCGCTCGGCGAACACCTCCACGTTCACGGTGATCGAGGTGTTGCCGATGCGCACCACGTCGGCATATAGCGAGAGGATGTCGCCGATCTGCACCGGCTGCTTGAAGACGAAGGAGTTCACCGACACCGTGGCGACGCGCCCGCGCGCCACGCGCCCGGCGACGGTGCCCCCGGCGACGTCGACCTGCGCCATGATCCAGCCGCCGAAGATGTCGCCGTTATGGTTGGCGTCGGCCGGCATCGGCACGACGCGCAGCGCCGGGATCTTGCCCGCAGGCAGCTGCAGATCCGGCGGCTGGTGCGACGCGCGGCCCAAGGCGCCTGCGCCTACTTCTGCGATTCCAGGTAATGCAGCGGGCCGCCACGGAACGGGGCGAATCCGGTGCCGAAGATCAGGCCCGCGTCGATCAGCTCGGCGTCGGCGACGATGCCTTCGGCAAGCACCGCCTTCGCTTCGCTGAGGTAGGGCTCGATCAGCGCCTCGACCAGCTCGGGCCGCCACGCGTCGGGCCGGCCCTTCACGGCCCGCCCTTTCTCGTAGCGGTAGATGCCCTGGCCGCTTTTCTTGCCGAGGTGGCCGAGCGCAACCTTGTCGAGGAGCGCCTTCGGCGCTGCGGCGTCTTCGCCCTGCCGGCCCTTCTTCGCCAGCTCCTTGCCGGCGGCGATGCAGATGTCGAGGCCGACAGTGTCGGCGAGCTCGATCGGGCCCATCGGCATGCCGAATTCCTCCATCGCCGCGTCCAGCGTCTCGGGTTTTACCCCCTCGTCGAGCATGCGGAAGGCGTTCTGCATGTAGGGCCCGAGCACGCGGTTGACGAGGAAGCCGGGCGAGTCCTTCACGGGCAGCGGGAGCTTGTCGATCTGGCGGACGAACGCCGTCGCCCTGCGCACCATGTCCTCGCTCGAGCGCGCGCCCGAGACCACTTCGACGAGCTGCAGCTGCGGCACGGGATTGAAGAAGTGGATGCCGACCAGGCGCGAGGGGTCCTTGAATTCGGCGGCGACGTCGGCGAGCTTCAGGCTGGAGGTGTTCGTGGCGAGGACCGCGTCGGGCTTGGCCACCGCTTCGACTCTCGCGAACAGCTCGCGCTTGGCCTGCAGGTTCTCGAAGATCGCCTCGATGACCACGTCGGCGCGCGCGGCGCCCGCGCCGGCGACGTCGGGGATCAGCCGGTCGAGCGCGTCGCGCACGCGCCGCTTGTCCTTCAGGCGCTTCTGGAACAGCTCCGCCGCCCGCTTTACGGCGGGGGCGATGCGCTCGGGCGAAGTGTCCTGCAGCGTGACGCGGATGCCGCGCATCGCGCATACCGCCGCAATGTCGCCGCCCATGACGCCGGCGCCGATGACGTGCACGTGCTGCGCCTTGAACTCCACGCCCTTGGCGAGTCCCTTCATGCGCTCCTGCAGGAAGAAGATGCGGATCAGGTTGCGCGTGGTCGGATGGGTGGAGAGCGCCTTGATCGAGCACACCGGGTCGTCGGGCGCGATGAACGGATCGCCGTCGTATTTCACCCAGGCCTCCAGGATGGCGTACGGCGCCGGGTAGTGCTCGCGGCGCACGCGCTTCGCGACCTGCTTTCGCGCCTGCGCGGCGACAAAGCTGCGGCCCACGCCGAGCATCAGGCGGTCCACCAAACCGAGCTTTCTGCGCGGCTTCGCC
>JBFFZT010000159.1:0-5309 GCA_041568535.1 Burkholderiales bacterium
AGCCTCCCTCGAGAACGCTCGTTGGCAGCGGATGCCGCGCATTATGCCCAAATGCGCCGGGCCCGTCCCGGAGCCCCCGCGGCGCGGGAACCGGCGTGCACGACCCCGGTCCAAGCGACATCCGAGAATTGCAGGAGTCGAACATGCAGACCAGGAAAATCATGGCTTTGCTGGCCGCGCTCGCCATGCTCGCCGCGGGCGCTCTGGCCGGTGCGCAGTACCTGCCGAGCGCCGCCGCGCAGGCGACGGCCGCGCCGGCCACGGGCGCTGCCCGCAGCGCGCTGCTGCCGGACTTCGCGTCGATCGTGCAGCAGTACGGCCCGGCGGTCGTCAACATCCAGACCTCGGGCACGCGCAAGACGGGCGTGCAGCCGGCACCGCTGCCCGAGTTCTTCCGCGGGCTGCCGTTCCAGTTCGGCGTGCCGCAGCCCGAGGTGCCGGTGCAGGGCCAGGGCTCGGGCTTCATCCTGAGCGCCGACGGCATCGTGCTCACCAACGCGCACGTGGTGCAGAACGCCGACGAGGTCACGGTCAAGCTCACCGACCGGCGCGAGTTCTCCGCCAAGGTCCTGGGCAGCGACGCGGCGACCGACATCGCGGTGCTGCGCATCGACGCGCGCGACCTGCCGGTGGTGAAGCTTGGCGACCCGAAGCGCGCTCGCGTCGGCGACTGGGTGGTGGCGATCGGCTCGCCGTTCGGCTTCGAGAACAGCGTCACGGCGGGGATCGTTTCGGCCAAGAGCCGCTCGCTGCCGGGCGACATCTACGTGCCGTTCATCCAGACCGACGTCGCGGTGAATCCCGGGAATTCCGGCGGCCCCCTGTTCAACCTCGACGGCGAGGTGATCGGCATCAACTCGCAGATCTACAGCCGCTCCGGCGGCTACCAGGGCCTGTCGTTCGCCATCCCCATCGACATGGCGCTGCGCGTGAAGGACCAGATCGTGGCCACCGGGCATGCGACGCACGCGCGTCTCGGCGTCAGCGTGCAGACCATGAACCAGGCGCTCGCCGATTCGTTCGGCCTCGAGCGCCCCGAGGGCGCGCTGGTCGCCGCGGTGGCGCCGGACAGCCCGGCGCAGCGGGCCGGCCTGCAACCGGGCGACGTGGTGCTGAAATTCAACGGCCGGCCGGTGGGCGATTCGGGCGAGTTCGCGGCTATGGTGGGCGAGTCCACGCCCGGCGCGAAGGCGCAACTCGAGGTGCTGCGCCAGGGCAAGCGCCGCACCCTGAGCGCGACGCTCGGCGCCAGCGACGGTCCGTCGACCAGGCAGGCGGCGGCCGACGAGGCCGCCGGCCAGGGCCGGCTCGGCCTCGCCGTGCGCCCGCTTTCGCCGCAGGAGCAGGAGGCGGCCAACGTCTCCGGCGGACTGCTGGTGCAGGGCGTGAACGGCGCAGCCGCGCGCGCGGGCGTCGCCCCGGGCGACATCGTCTTGCAGGCGGGCGGCAAGCCGGTGAAGAGCGTCGAAGACCTGCGCGCCGCGACGCGCTCGGGCAAGACCGTCGCGCTGCTCGTGCAGCGCGGCGAACGGCGCCTGTTCGTGCCGCTGCAGATCGGCTGAGCAATGCACATCGACGCGCGGGTCTACGAGCTCTACGACGAGTATTGCCACGGCCGGCTCGACCGGCGCGAGTTCCTGCAGCGCGCCGCGGCCATCGGCGGGCTGGCGATGGCGCAGGCGCTGATGCCGCGCTACGCGCGCGCGATGACGGTGTCGTTCACCGACCCGCGCATCCGGCCCGAATACGTGATCTACGACTCGCCCGGCGGCAACTCGGGCTCGATGCGCGGCTACCTGGTGCAGCCCGCGGGCGCGGGGCCGTTTCCGGCGGTGCTCGTCATCCACGAGAATCGCGGCCTCAATCCCTACATCGAGGACGTGGCGCGGCGCGCGGCGCTCGAGGGCTTTGTCGCCCTCGCGCCCGATGGCTTGTTTCCCGCCGGCGGCTATCCGGGCAACGACGACGACGGGCGCGCGCTGCAGGCCGGGCTCGACCAGGCGAAGCTGCGCGCCGACATGCTCAACAGCGCGCGCTTTCTCAAGGCGCACCGCCTGTCGAACGGCCGGCTCGGCGCCACGGGCTTTTGCTGGGGCGGGGGCACGGTGAACTGGCTCGCGACGCAGCTCGGCGCGGACCTGCGCGCGGGCGTGCCGTTCTACGGCGCGGCCGCGCCCAGCGGCGATGTACCGAAGATCGCGGCGGCGCTGCAGGTCCAGCTCGCCGAGAACGATCCGCGTATCAACGCGATGTGGCCCGAATACGAAGTGGCGCTAAAGGCGGCGGGCGTGCGCTACGAGATGCACATGTACTCGGGCACGCAACACGGCTTCCACAACAACTCCACGCCGCGCTATCAGGAAGCAGCGGCGAAGCTTGCCTGGGAGCGCACCGTGGCGTTCTTCCGCCAGCACCTCGCCTAGCGGCGGCGCCGCTCGTACCAGCGCGACATCGCCTCCATCGCCAGCCAGGAGGCGCCCGCGGCGCCGAGCAGCACGACCTCGGCGACATTCCAGCCCCAGCCGTCGACGATCAGCGCGAAGATCGTCGGCGAGGCCGCGTTGACGATGAGGATGGGCGTGGCGAGCACGCCGAGCACCGCGCCGTAGCCGGTCGCGCCGAACAGGGCGAGCGGCACCGCGCCGCGCACGATGGTGATCACGCCCTGCGAGGCGCCCATCAGCAGCGTGAAGGCGATCACCGCCTGCAGGTTGCCGCCGGAGACGAGCAGCACCAGGAACGATGCCGGCAGCACGCCGATGGCGATGCGCGCCACCGTGATCGCGCGCAGGTTGCGCCCGAACACGATCTCCACCAGGCGGCCGCCGAACTGCGCGAAGCCCTTCATCGACGCGACCCACACGGCGGCCGCGGTGGCGAGCCCGGCGGCCTCAAGCAGCGGCACGAGCTGCACCGTCACCACGCCGAACACGAACCCGTTGAGCGACATCACTAGCGCGAAGAGCGCGATGGCGATGGTGCGCAGCCGGCCCTGCAGGGGCGCGCCGTCCACCGAAGGCTTGGCCGCTGCGGCTTCCTGGGCGTGGGGCGCTTCGCGCCGCGCCAGCCCGAACCAGTTGAGCGGCAGGCACACGGCGAGATTGATGAGCGCGAACCACGCCAGCGTCTCGCGCCAGCCGAGGGCCTCGTTCAGGTAATGGCCAACGACCCAGAACACCGTGGAGGCGAAGGCGCCGAACAGGGTGAGGTAGGAAATGGCGCGCCGCCCGCGCGAGGGCACCACCTGCACCAGCGCGGCGAAGGCGGCGTCGTACAGGCACAGGCGCATGCCGAGGCCGAGGAAGGCCCACACCGCGAGATAGGCCGACTCGCTGCGCACGTAGGAGAGCAGCAGCAGGCCCGCGGACACCAGCACGGTGCCCGTGGTCATCACGCGCTGCGCGCCGAAGCGGTCGATCGCGCGCCCCGCCCAGGCCGACACCGCGCCCATCACGAGCAGCGACACGGTGAAGCCGAAATAGATCAGGCTCAGGCTCCAGCCGGTGTCGCGCGCGATCGGGTTGGCGAGCACGCCGAGGCAGTAGTAGCTCGTGCCCCAGGCGGTGATCTGCGTGATGCCGAGCGCGCAGACCGCGAGCAGCAGGGGGTCGGAGTGCGAGCGCATGGCGGCGCGTATCGTACGCCGCCTTGCGTCCGGGCCCGGCCTGCGTTTCGCTAGCGCAGCTCGAGGATGCGCACCAGGCTCTGCACGAGGTCCGGCACGTAGGCGGTCACGCCCTTGCCCCTGGCAATGGCGCAGAGGTCCGCTGGGCCCTTGAAGCCCTCGGCGAGCTTATGCATGCCCATCTTCTTCGACCACTGAAAGAGCGAGCCGCTGTTCCAGTCGGTGACCAGCAGGCTGCCGTCCTTCAGCTCGAGCACGCCGTCGAGCCGCCCGATGGGCTCGGACAGCGCCCGGGTCTTCTTGCCGACGCGATAGATGGCGCGCGGTTCGTCGGCGGAGGAGAAGCCGACGACGACCAGGCCAGCTTTCGCCGGGAAGATGCCGTTCGGGTTCACCTTGGCGCCGCTGAACACCGTCGAGATCTTGGGCTCGCCCTTGAGGTGGAGGAAGTCCGCCGGCTCGATGCGAAACAGCTGGTCGCCGCGGTTGTCGGTGACGTAGAGTGCGTTGCCGCGCACCGCGGGGTCGTTGGCGAACTGGATGCCGGGGATCGCGACGCGGCGACCCCTCTTGGTCTTCAGGTCGAACACCCAGGCCGAATCGATGTCGGTGGTCCACAGGCGGTTGCCTTGCACCCAGATGCCTTTGGGCTTGTTCAGCTTCTCGCCCCTGTCGCCCGGGACGAAGTTCTTCTCGACGAGCTTGCCGTCGAGGGTCCACTTGCTGATGTAGCCGGCGCCGTCCTTGTCCAGCGGCGCCAGCTTGGAACCGAATTCGCTGACGTAGATCGCCTTGTTCTTCGCGTCGCAGCCCACCGATTCGGGGTGGGTGAAGCCGGTGAGCGTGGTATCCGAGACCACCTTGAGCTGGGCGGCGGCGGCGGCGGGAAGGGCCAGCAGGACCAGCAGGGCGGCTCTCATCAGATCCTCCTTGCGATGCCAACAGTGGAGTATGCAGCGATAATCCGGCCCATGGCCAAGACAGGAATCAGGCGTGCCCCGGCGAAGCGCCGCGCGAAGAAGGCGAAAGCCCTGACGCGCGGGCTGACGCCGCCCGAGTGCCGGCTCGACATGCTCTCGGGCGAGGCCGAGGAGGTGCGTGAGCGCGTGAAGCAGGCGGGCGGCGAGGTCATCGGCGCCTACAGGGATCCGCTGGGCGGCGGCGCGCTGCTCTCCTGCATCCTGCCGATCTCGGAAGTCGAGCCGACGCCGTTCCAGCGCGACCTGTCCGATGCGCACCACCGCAAGCTCGCCGACGTCATCGACAAGACCGGGATCTTCCTCGACCCGATCATCTGCGTCACCGCGCCGGACTCGGGCTTCTGGACGCCGAACGGGATGCACCGGCTGATGGCGATGCGGCGCCTGGGCGCGAAATCGGTGACGGCGCTGGTGGTGCCGAAGCGCGAGGTGGCGTGGCAGATCCTCGCGCTGAACACGGAGAAGGCGCACAACCTGAAGGAGAAGTCGCTCGAGGTGATCCGCATCTACCGCGGGCTGATCGAGGAGGACGGCAAGCGCCCGGAGTCCGGGTTCTCGTTCTATCTGGAGGAGGCGTCCTTCGTCACCCTGGGTCTGTGCTACGAGAAGAACCTGAAATTCGCCGGCGGCGCGTACAACCCGGTCGTGCGGCGGCTGGAGAAGTTCTCGGACGAGCCCTTGTCGAAGGCGTTGAAGTCACACGA
>JBFFZT010000160.1:0-5307 GCA_041568535.1 Burkholderiales bacterium
GAGGCTTCGAGGCGCTTCACGATCGCCGCGCCGATGCCGATGAGTCCGCCGGTGACGATCGCGGTGCGTCCCTTCAGGTCGAGCTGGTTCATTCTTTGACGGCTCCGGTCATGGCAGATACGTAATGTTCCACGAAGAACGCATAGAGGATCACCAGCGGCAGCGAGCCCACCAGCGCGCCCGCCATGAGCGAGCCCCAGCGGTACTGGTCGCCGTCGGTAAAGGCCGAGAGGATCGCCACCGGCACGGTCTTCTTCTCGGTGGAATTGATGAAGGTCAGCGCGTAGATGAACTCGTTCCAGCACAGCGTCAGGCAGAAGATCGCGGCCGAGATGAGTCCCGGGATGGCGAGCGGCAGCACGATCTTCACCAGGATCTGCCAGCGCGTGGCGCCGTCGATGAGCGCGCACTCCTCGAGCTCGTAGGGGATGGTCTTGAAGTAGCCCATCAGGAGCCAGGTCGAGAACGGGATCAGAATCGTGGGGTAAGTGAGGATCAGCGCGAACGGCGTGTCGAACAGGCCGTACTGGAACACCACCGTCGAGAGGGGGATGAACAGGATCGAGGGCGGCACCAGGTAGGCGAGGAAGATCAGCCCGCCCGCGGTCTGCGCGCCGCGGTAGCGGATGCGCACGATGGCATAGGCCGCGAACACGCTCGCGATGAGCGACAGGATGGTGGCCGCCACCGAGATGAACATGGTGTTCCACAGCCACAGCGGATAGTCGGTCTTGAACAGCAGGTCGTTGATGTGCTCGAGCGTCGGGCTCACCGTCCAGAACGGGTTGTGCGTATCGAGGTCGAGCAGGTGCTGCTTGGGCTTCACCGCGGTTACCGCCATCCAGTAGAACGGGAACAGCAGCACGATGACGATGAGCGAGAGCGGCAGGTACAGCGTGACCAGCCGGCGCGGCAGCGTCGACAGGTAGCTCATGCCCTCGGACAGGTCGCTGCCGGGCAGCGCGCGCTTTGCGTCAGCCATCGCCTTCTCCTTGCTGCCACTTGCGCCGCTGCAGGCCGAACCAGGAAAACATGATCGCGGCCAGCAGGAACGGTACCATCGCCGTGGAGACCGCGGCGCCCTCGCCGATGCGCGAGCCGAGGATCGCGGTGTTGTAGGACATGGTGGCCATCAGCTCGGTGGCGCCCGCCGGGCCGCCGTTGGTGAGCACCTTGATGAGCTGGAAGTCGGTGAACGTAAACAGCACCGAGAACGTCATCACCACCGCGATAATCGGCGTGAGCAGCGGGTAGGTGATGCGCACGAACATCTGCCAGGGTGTCGCCCCGTCGAGCGTGGCGGCTTCGTAGAGCGACGGCGGCACGGTCTGCAGCCCGGCGAGGAGCGATATCGCGATGAACGGCACGCCGCGCCAGACGTTGGCGAAGATCACGCTCCAGCGCGCGTTCCACGGATCGCCGAGGAAGTCGATGTTGCCCTCGATCCAGCCGAGCTGCTTCAGCGACCAGGAGATGATCGAGAACTGCGGGTCGTAGATCCACCAGAAGGCGATCGCCGAGAGCACCGTGGGCACGATGAACGGGATCAGGATGATCGCCCGCATGATCGCCTTGAACGGCATGTTCTGGTTCAGCAGCAGCGCCAGGTACAGGCCGATGGCGAACTTCACGGCGCTGGCGACGAAGGTGTAGAGCAGCGTGAAGAACACGGCGGTCTGGAACTTGGAGTCGCCGATGATCCACTCGTAGTTCTCCAGGCCGATGAACTTGCCCGGCGTGCCGATGCGCGCGTCGGTGAACGACAGCCAGATGCCCAGGCCGAGCGGGTACACCAGAAAAGCGATGAGAAAGGCGGCGGCAGGCAGCATGAACCAGAACCCGAGCCAGTTCCGGTTCATGCGCAGCTCGGTCCAGCTGAGCTTCATGCCTGCCTGCCCGCCCGCACGCCTTAGCGGTAGATGCGCCGCGCCTGGCGCTCGGCCACCGCCATCGCATCCTTGACGCTCGCCCGGTCAGTGCAGACCGTGGCGAACATGTCGAGGATCACGAAGTCGGCCAGCGCCGAGGCGGCCTTCTCGCCGACCGAGCCGAGATGCCCCGCCGTGAGCGTGCGCTTGGCAGCGTCGCGCACGATGGAGAGCTTCGGGTCCGAGGTCCACACCGGGTTGGCGTCGTAGGCGTTCAGCGGGTGCGTGATGTACGCCACCGCCGCCTCGAGCCAGGGGTTGTAGTTCTCGGCTTCCATGGTGAAGGCCATGAACGCCTTGCAGGCGTTCGGCACCTTCGTGTAGCTCATGGCGAGCATCGGGTAGCAGATGTGGAACTCGGTCGGCTTGCCGACCGGGCCGACCGGCCACAGCGAGTGGTTCATGTCGTCCACGATCTCCTTCATCTTCGCTTCACCCTTGGCGGCGCCCGCCTTGGCGGCGGCATAGATCGACACGCCGTTGTTGGTGAGCGAGATCTCGCTCGACAGGAACGCCTTGTTGTTGAAAGCGTCGTTCCAGGCTGCGGTGCCGGGCGCGAAGTGCGACGAGAGCTGCTTCGCGTACTCGAGCGCCTTGGCGGTCTCGGGCGAGTTGATGATCACCTTGTCGTTCTTGTCGACGAGGTTGCCGCCGAAGGCCCACAGGCACCAGTGCACCCAGGCGTTGCCGTCGCCCGAAGCGCGGCCCAGCGCAAAGCCGCCGGGCTGGCTCTTGTCTTTCAGCGCCTTCATCAGCTCCATGAAGCCCGCGGTGTCCTGCGGGATGGCCTTGAAGCCTGCCTTCTCGATCATGCTCTGGCGGTAGTTGATGACGTTGCCGTTGTAGCCCACCGGAATGTCGATCCATTTCTTGCCCGACTTGCCGTAGACCACGGCGCTGTCGACCCAGCCGCCGTACTTCTTGCCGAGGTAGTTGGCGACGTCGCTCACGTCCATGCACTTGGCCGGAAAGAGATGCGGCAGCGAGTACAGGCCCCAGAAGAGATCGGGCCCCTGGCCGGTGTTCGCGGCGACCGAGGCCTTGGGCTGCACGTCGTCGAGCGACTCGTTCAGCACCGTGACCTGCACGCCGGTGGCCTTGGTGAAGGCCGCCACCAGCGCCATGAACCCGTCTTCCTCCGACTGCACGAAGCGCTTCCAGCGCAGCAGCTGCAGCTTGGCGCCCTTCTCCGGCTTCCACGGCGCGCTCTGCGCCCAGGCCTTGGCAAAGAGTTCGAGATGGGTCACCTGCAGTGCAGCGGCGCCGGCGAGAGCCACGCTGCCCTTCAGTACGTCGCGGCGTGTGGTTTTGCGGTCAGTCATGTGCGTTTCCTCCTGGTTGTGGTTCGCATGCAAGTAACGTCCGGCGGCGTCTAGATGCGGGCGCCGCTCGACGGATCGAATAGGTGCGCCATGTCGGGGCGCGGCCGCAGCCGGATCTTCTGCCCGGGCGCGAATTCGTGGCGCTCGCGGAACACGGCGACGATCTCCTGCCCGCTGACGCGCGCGAAGAGCTGCGTTTCCGATCCGGTCGGCTCGATGACGATCACTTCGGCGTCGAAGCCGTCGTCGGCGAGCTCGAGGTGCTCGGGGCGAATGCCGTAGATCACCGGCTGGCCCTCGGTGGCGGCGCCGGCCTCGGCCACCGGCAGGCGCGCGCCGGAGGCCATCTTTACGGCGCGCTTGCCGTCGGCGCCGTGCACCGCGCCCTCGAGGAAGTTCATCGCCGGCGAGCCGATGAAGCCGGCGACGAAGCGATTCGCCGGCCGGTCGTAGAGCGTGAGCGGGTCGCCCATCTGCTCGACGCGCCCGTCGTGCATGACGACGATCTTGTCGGCCATGGTCATGGCCTCGATCTGGTCGTGCGTGACGTAGACGGTGGTGGTCTTCAGGCGCTGGTGCAGCTCCTTGATCTCGGTGCGCATCGCCACGCGCAGCTTGGCGTCGAGGTTGGACAGCGGCTCGTCGAACAGGAACACCTGCGGGTTGCGCACGATGGCGCGGCCCATGGCCACGCGCTGGCGCTGCCCGCCCGAGAGCTGGCGCGGGTAGCGATCGAGGTACGGCGCGAGGCCGAGGATGTCGGCGGCGACGCCCACGCGCTCCTTGATCAGCGCTTTCGACGTGCCGCGCAGCGCGAGCGAAAAGCCCATGTTGTCGGCGACCGTCATGTGCGGATAGAGCGCGTAGTTCTGGAACACCATGGCGATGTCGCGCTCTTTCGGGTGCACGTTGTTGACCACGCGCTCGCCGATGCGGATCTCGCCCGCGCTGATGTTCTCCAGTCCCGCGATCATGCGCAGCAGCGTCGACTTGCCGCAGCCCGACGGGCCGACCAGCACGCAGAACTCGCCGTCCCGGATGTCGATGTCCACACCGTGCAGCACTTCGGTGTGGCCGAAGGACTTGCGCGCGCCGCGGATGCCTACGGCAGCCATGCTAGTGCGCCGCCCCCCGATGGGGCAGCCGGCCGCCTCTATGCGCCGAGCGCAGCATCAGCGGGGTCTGCAGATTCGTGGGGTTCATGTCTCGCCTGTGCAGCCGCGGTCGTGACCGCATCGACTCGCGGGAGTCAGCGAGGGTAAGTTGGCGCGACGCACCGGTCAAGGTGTCGCTGTGAACGCGATTCAGGGCCAGGCCGGCAGCCGCGCCGCGTGGCGCTCGAGGCAGTCCAGGCCGAACGCAGTCGGCGCCTGCGCCGGCGCCCGGTCGAAGACCTCGCCCAGTTCCAGGCGCCTTGCCAGCAAGCGCTTGCCGTAGCACAGGATCTGGTCCATCGATTGCATGAGGAAGCTGAGCAAGGGCAGCACCTCGCGGTACAAAGCCTCGGCCTGCGCCGCCGACTTCTCGTCGCCCTGCAAACCCGTCCACACGCGCGCCAGGACGTCGCTTGCTTCGGCGCCGGGGATCAGGCCGTGACAACCGGCACGAAAGTTGTCCGGCAGTTCCAACCCGGCGCGGCCATTGAGCACCGCCAGCTGGCCCTGCGTCTGCTCGAGGGTGCGGCGGATGAGCAGGGCGGAGCCTTCGCCTTTCAGCACGCGGAAGTTGGCGTGGTTGCGGCGCAGGGTCTCGATGCCTTCCACGCCCAGCCCGATGCCGATGTACTCGGGCGCGTTCTGGATGCCGGCGGGAATGCCCGCGGCATCGATCACCCGCCCGAAAAAGCGCAGCAGCGCAGGCTCGTCCATGCCAGGAATGCGTGGCGGCTGCAGCACGACGCTCGCGGCGCCCGCCCGCTCGGCTTCGCGTACGAAATCGATCTGTTCCTCGGGCGTCGCGCCGAACACCGTCACCGAGAGCGGCAGGCGCCCACCGATCTCGAGGGCAGCGGCCTCGAGCAGCGCCGAGCGTTCGTCGCGCGCCAGTTTCGACACCTC
>JBFFZT010000161.1:0-5304 GCA_041568535.1 Burkholderiales bacterium
GATCGGGATCGACTGGATCGCCGAGGAGCCGGTGCCGATCACGCCGACGCGCTGGCCCGAAAAATCGACCGGCGCGTGCGACCACTCGCCGGTGTGGTAGCTCGGCCCGGCAAAGGACTCGACGCCCTTGATCGCGGGACGGTTGGTGGACGACAGGCACCCCGTGGCCATGACCAGGAACTGCGCCGAGACTTCGCTGCCGTCGTCGGTGCGTACCGTCCAGCGCTTCGCGGCCTCGTCGTAGGTCGCCGCGGCCACGCGCGTGTCGAACTGGATGTCCCGGCGCAGATCGAAGCGGTCGGCGACGTGATTGGCGTAGCGCATGATCTCGGGCTGGGTGGCGAAGCGCTCGCTCCAGCGCCATTCCTGCTGCAGCGCTTCGTCGAACTGGTACGAGTACTCCATGCTCTCGACGTCGCAGCGCGCGCCGGGATAGCGGTTCCAGTACCAGGTGCCGCCGACGCCGGAAGCGGCCTCGAGCACGCGCGCGGCGAGGCCGAGCCCGCGCGCGCGGTGCAGCATGTACATGCCTGCAAACCCCGCGCCCACGATGACGATGTCGAAGCGCTTCACGGCAAGAACCTGAGGCGCATGACGCCGGAGGACTGCGAGATCTCGAAGCGCTTGAGAAAGTTCTGGCCGAGCAGCCCTTGCTTGCTGCCGAGGGGGGTCACCGCGACGCTGAGGCCGCTCACCTTGAAGCCTTCGGCCTCCACCACCTGATCCTTGACGATCTTGCCCTCGACGGTGCCGTTCGCCGTGCTGAAGTAGCCGGTCACGCCCTCGGGCAGGCGCGCCGCGGCTGCGAACTTGCCGCTCACGGAAACGTAGGTCGCGCCGGTGTCGATCATGAACTTGATGGGCGTGCCGTTGACAGAGCCCTCGAGATAGTAGTGCCCGTCGCGCGCCACGGGAACCTCGATGACCTGTCCGGGCACCGCGTGCACCACGGTGGGCGTGCGCGTCAGGCGATCGGCGGCGAAAAACACCACCCCGACGAGCGCGAGCACGAACGCCGGCCATTGAATGTGCCACTTCATGATGCGTCCTAGTCTACGTGGAGAGCCGCCCGCCGCCGATTTCCGTGGTCGCGGCAGTATCATTCCGCGGAGCGGAACCCCGCTACCCGACCCGCCGGGAGAACGCCATGGTTGCGCGCGGTACGCAAGCGATCCCCATTGCCTCGGCCGCCCGGGCGACCGTCGACGTTGTGACGCTGGGTCGTTTCGCGATCAGCGGGCCCGGCGTCGCGCCGGACGCGGGCACCGGACGCCCGCTGGCGCTGCTCAAGGTCCTGATCGCGCTCGGCGGTCAGGCGGTGTCGGCGGCGCAGGCGGGCGACGCGCTCTGGCCGCATGCGGAAGGCGACGCGGCGCACCGCGCACTGATCACCAACCTGCAGCGGCTGCGCCGCCTCATCGGGCCGGATGCGGTGGTCCTGCGCGGCGGGCGCGTGACGCTCGTTCCCGAGCGATGCCGCGTTGACGCGCTGCGCCTGCCGGTCCAGCTCGATGCGCTCGATGACGCAGCCGATGCGCAGTCCATTCGGCGGCACGCGCGCGGCGTGCTCGAGCTTTACCGTGGTCGCTTCCTGCCGGGGGACTTCGATCCGCCGGAGATCGTGTCGACGCGTACACGGCTGCATGCGCGGGTGGTCCAAGGGCTCGCGGCCGCGGGCGAGCGGCTGGTCCACGCCGGGTGCTGCGCGGAGGCGATCGAGCTGCTGCGCGAAGCGCTGGAGATCGATGACCGCAGCGAGGCCCTCTATCGCCCGCTGCTGCGCGCCTGCGTGCAGTCGGCGCGCTGGTCGGATGGCGTGGAGGTGTTCGAGCGCTGCCGCGAGGCGATGCGCGAGTCCTACGGCGTCGGCCCGTCGCCCGAGACGCTGCAGCTTTATCGTGCCTGCGCCGAGCGCGGCGGCGCGCCGGCGGTCGCGCCCGCAGCGACGCCGAAGGCGCTCGAGGAAGAGCAGCGCCACGTGTCCGTGGTGCTCGTCGCGAAGGCGGCGGACGCGCGCGGGGCGAGGCGCGGCGCCGAGCGGACCGTGGCCTGGTTCGGCGGCACTCTGCAGGAGGCGGGCCACGACGCGCTGCTCGCCGTGTTCGGCGCGCCGACCGCGCACGAGGACGACGCCGAGCGTGCGGTGCGCGCTGCCTGCGCGCTGGTCCGGGAAGGCTGGGCCCCGCGCGCAGCGGTCGCATCCGGCGCCGCCATCGTGCGCCGCGACGGCGAGGGCGGCCGCATGGGCTTGGACGGAGAGCCCGTGGCGGAGGCGCAGCGCCTGCTGGAGGTGGCGGGCCCCGCGCAAGTCGTCATCGGCGAGGCGACGCGATCGCGCGTCGCCGACTACTTCGAGTGCGAGACGGCACCGGAGGCCGCGCGCGGGACGCGCGCCTGGCGCGTCGCGGCTGCGACCGGCGCCGAGACGCACTTCGCCGCGTCCAGGCAGCGCGGCCTGGCCCCGTTTCTCGGGCGGCGCAGCGAGCTCGAGCGGCTGCGCGACGGGCTGCAGCGCGCGCGGAACGGAGAGGGCGGTCTGATCGTGGTCTCGGGCGAGCCCGGCATCGGCAAGAGCCGGCTGCTGTTCGAGTTTGCCGCGGGCGTGGACTTGCACGGCGCAACGGTGGTGGAGGCGGCATGCGGTGCTTATGGCGAGCGGACTCCGTACGATCCGTTCATCCGCGCGGTGCGGGCGCTCCTCGCGCTCGATGCCGCGGCGACGGCGGACGAGCAGGCGCGCGGCGTTGCCGAGCGCATGCGCCGCCTCGACCCGGACCTCCCGCGTTATGCGTCGTATGTGCAGCGGCTGCTGTCGCTGCCGGTGGCGGGCGAGCTCGCGAGCGGGGTCACGCTGCGTCGCCTGTCGAGGGAGGCGAGCGGCGCGCTGGTCGCCACGGCGTCGCGCGAGCGCGCGCTGGTGCTCCTGCTGGAGGACTGGCACTGGTCGGACGAGGCCTCGAACGAGGTGCTGCGCCACCTGCAGGCGCTCGTGCCTGCGCACCGTGTTTTGCTGGTACTGACCCAGCGCGGCGCGCATCCGCTCGCCGGGCTGGTGTCCTCGGGACTGGAGATGATGCGCCTGGGTCCGCTCGGCGAAGTGGAAAGCCTCGCCCTGGTGCGCAACCGCCTCGGCGGCGCGAACGTCTCCGAGCGCCTCGCGCGCCTGGTGCAGCAGCGCGCGGGCGGCAACCCGTTCTTCATCGAGGAAATCTGCCGCGGACTGCCGACGGAAACGCACGCGGGCGACGACGGGACGGATCCCGCGATCCCGGAAACGGTCCAGGGGATGATCCGCAGCCGGCTGGACGACATCGACCGCGCCGCGCGCGAGACGGCGCTCAGCGCGGCGGTGATCGGCCGCGAGTTCCCCCTGCGCCTGCTCCTGGAGCTGCACGACGATCGCGAGGGGCTGGAGGACGCGCTCGACCGGCTGAAAGCGCACGATCTCATCCATCAGACCGGCGTCCTGCCGGAAGTGGCGTACCGCTTCAAGCACGCGCTCACGCAGGTGGTCGCCTACGACGCCCTGGTGCCGGCGCGCCGGCGCGCGCTGCACGGGCGCGCCGGCGCGGCGATCGAGCGGCTGCATGCAAGCCGCCTCGAGGAGCACCTCGAGTCTCTTGCGCACCACTTCGCCGCCGCGGCCGATGTCGAACGGGCGGTGAAGTACCTGGAGCTGGCCGGCGACAAGGCCGCGCGCGCGCACGCGGCCGCGGCGGCGGCGGCCAACTACCGCCAGGCGATTGCGCTTCTCGATGCGCCCGCGCCGGCGCCCAAGGCCATGCGGCGGCGCATCGACCTCAGCTGCAAGTGGGCCGAGGTCACGCACTACGTCTCCGCGCACGAGACGCTGCAGGTGCTCGGGCGCTCGCTTGCGCTCGCCAGGCGGCTGGGCGACGGCGTGCGCGAGGCACGCGCGCACTACTGGATCGGGAGAACGCATCATCTGTTCGGCAGGCCGCGCGACGCGTTGCCGTGCTTTCGGCGCGCGCTGGCGCGCACGCGCGCCGCACCCGGGAGCGGCATCGAGCCGCAGCTGCACGCGTGCATCGGCCGCGTGGCGTTCACCCGCGGGGACTTGCCCGAGGCGGTGCGCGAGCTGGAGCTCGCGCTGCACGGGCTGGAGTTCGCGCGGGATCCGGGGGAGCTCATCTATTCGACGAGCTTCCTTGCGCTCTCGCTCTCGCAGCAAGGCGCGTTCGACCGGTGCTTCGCCGCGCACGAGGAAGCGCTGCGCCTGGCGCGCGCCGTCGGCGACCGCACGCGGGAGGCGGCGGCGCTCCTGCGGCTGTCGATCTCGCGGGTGGCGATGGGCGACTGGCCCGCGGCGATCACAGTGGCGCGGGACGCGATCGCGATGGCCGAGCGCGTCGAAAACCCGATGATCACGGGCTGGGCCCTGTGCAACGAAGGGCAGTCCCGGTTCATGCTCGAGGGCGGGGAGGCGGGCATCGCCCTGTGCGAGCGCGGCCTGGAGCTGCTGGAGGGCTCCGGCGCCCATCTCGGCTTTTCCATCTACCTCGCCAGCCTCGCCGACCTCTACGCGCTCGCCGGGAACTGGGACCGGGCGGAGGAGGTCGCCGCGCGCGCGCTCGCCTTGCGCAAGGGCGGGGCGCACCTGGGCCTGTACTTCGCCTACCACGCGCTGGCGCGGGTGGCCGAGCTGCGCGCGCCCGCCGATCTTCGTCTCGCGCGTGCGCGGCTCGCCGCCGCGCACCGGTTGGCGCACGCCTCGGGCGCCTGGCCGGCGGTGGCCATCGGACGGCTGCGCAAGGCGGAGCTCGAAGCGCGGTGCGGCGCGCCGGATCTCGCGCGGGCGGCCCTGTGCGAGGCCGTCAAGCGCTTCGAGTCGCTGGGCATGCCCTGGTGGCTCAATCTGGCGCGGGCCCTCGAGGCCGATCTCGACAGTGGCGCTGTTACCGGCCTGTTACCTGCCTCGGTCTAGGCTAAAGCCGTCTTCCCAACAATTAGAGGAGACGGACATGAACAACAGGCGAGTTGCGGTGGCGCTTGCCGCCGGTCTGGCGCTCTCGGCGGCGAACGCATGGGCGCAGGAGTTCGGCAGCCGCGGGGAGGCGGAGGCCATGCTCAAGCGTGCGGTGAACATGCTGATGGCGGACGAGAAGCGGGCCCTCGATCTCTTCACCAGCGGCCACGGCGGCTTCATGCAGAAAGACCTCTACGTCTTCTGCATGGGCGCCGACGGCATGCTGAGCGCCCACCCGCACTTCATGGGCTTGAGGCTCAATCACTGGCGGGACAACACGGGGAAGGCGGTCGGTCAGGAGATCCTCACGGTCGCCC
>JBFFZT010000162.1:0-5296 GCA_041568535.1 Burkholderiales bacterium
GGACGCGCACTTCGCGCTCGCCGGCCGGGCGCTGCAGCTCGTGCAGTGGGATCGCGACCACCAGTTCTGCGGGCGCTGCGGCACGCCCACCGAGCCGCGCGCCGAGGAGCGGGTGCGCGTGTGCCCGGCGTGCAAGCTCTCCGCCTACCCGCGCGTGGCGCCGGCGGTGATGGCGCTGGTGACGCGCGGGCGCGAGCTGCTGCTCGGGCGCAGCCCGCACTTTCCGCCCGGCATGTACAGCGCGCTCGCCGGCTTCGTCGAGCCCGGCGAGACGCTCGAGCAGTGCGTGGCGCGCGAAGTCGCCGAAGAGGTCGGCGTGACGCTCGGCAGGCTTTCGTACTTCGCCAGCCAACCGTGGCCGTTTCCCCACAGTCTGATGATCGCGTTCGTGTGCGAGTGGGCGGGCGGCGAGATCCGGCCGCAGGAAGGAGAAATCGAGGCCGCGGACTGGTTCGACGTATTGCAATTGCCTAAACTTCCAAGCAAAATCTCGATCGCGCGGCGCCTGATCGACGCGGTTTGTGCGGAGATCCGGCGCCAAATTTAAATCGGCGCCCAGCTTCGCATGCGTAAGTGCGAGGCGGCCCAAGAGGGGTGTTGCACGAATTGAACGACATCGAACGACTCGGTTTTTCGCCGCAAGGCGGTAACGCGGGGGCGCAGCCTGGATTCTTTGGTGCAGGGCTGCGCCTTCTCGTTTTTCGGGGGGAACGGACATGAACGGTCTGCATCTCATCGGTGATCTGAGCGGCTGCCGCTGCGACCCGCAGCTGCTGCTCGACGGCGCCGGGTTCAAGGACAAGTGCCTGGAATTCGTGCGCGACGCCGGCCTGACGACCATGGACGCGAGCTTTCACCAGTTCGACGGCTCCGGCTTCACCGGCACCGTGGTGCTCGCCGAATCGCACATCGCGATCCACACCTGGCCCGAAAAGCAGGGGCTGACGCTCGACGTCTACGTCTGCAACTACAGCGACGACAACAGCGCCAAGGCGAGGAAGCTGTTCGACGCCATCGTGGCGCACTTCCAGCCGGGCGAGGTCGCGCGCCACGAGGTGGAGCGCGGCGGGCACCTGCTGATGGAGCCGCTCAACGACTCGACCGGCTTTTACGTCCGGGCGGGGCGCCAGCTCGGCGACCGGCAGACGCGCTTCCAGCACCTGCAGATCTACGACACGCCGCACTACGGCAAGGTCCTGCGCCTCGACGGGTACAACATGACCTCCGAGAAGGAGGAGTTCGTCTACCACGAGAACCTGATCCACCCGGCGCTCACCGCGCACCCGGCGCCGAAGAAGGTGCTGATCATCGGCGGCGGCGACGGCGGCTCGTCGGAGGAGGCGCTCAAGCACCCCTCGGTCGAGCAGGTGACGATGTGCGAGATCGACGCCGACGTCATCCAGGCGGCCAAGGAGCACTTCCAGGCGGTGCACAACGGCGTCTTCGACAACCCGAAGCTGCGCGTGCTGGTCGGCGACGGCATGAAGTTCGTGCGCGAGACGCAGGAGCGGTTCGACCTCATCGCGCTCGACCTGAACGACCCCATGGGGCCGGCCGAGGCGCTGTACTCCGCCGAGTTCTTCCAGCAGTGCCGGCACGCGCTCGCCCCCGGCGGCGCGCTCGCGCTGCATATCGGCTCGCCCGTGGCGCGGCCCGAGCGCGTGGGCGAGCTCGCCCAGCGCCTGAACGGCATCTTCCGCATCGTGCGCCCCTACACTTTGTACATCCCGTTGTACGGGTCGCTGTGGGCGATGGCGGTGTGCTCGGACAAGCTCGACCCGAAGGCCTACACGGCCGACGAGATCGACCGGCGCATCGAGCAGAGGAAGATGACCGAGCTGCGCTACTACAACGGGGAAACGCACGAGGGCGTGTTCGCCCTGCCCAACTTCGTGCGCGACCTGGTGACCCCGCCGCGGCTCAAGCAGCAGACGCGCAGCCGGCGGCTGGGCGTGGTGCGCGCCGCCGTCAAGTAACGAGCCGGGAGCGCCTCGGCGCTCCCCCCGTTCTCAGTATCGGGCGCCTGCTTTCAAGAGCAGCGACTCGCTCGCGCCGTCGCCGTTGTCACGCGCCATCTCGAGCGCGACCTCGCCGCCCGGCGCCTGCAGGTTGGGATCGGCGCCGCGCTCGAGCAGCAGCTGCACCATGTCCGCGTCCCGCATCAGGACGGCCGCCATCAGCGGCGTGAGGCCGTTGGAGTCCGGCTTGTCGACCCAGCGCCCCAGGTCGAGCAGCTGCGCCACCGCCTCGCGATCGCCGTAGAGGACCGCGGTCATGACGTCGTTGTACTTCGTCGTAATCGGCGGCGGTCCGCGCAGGGGCGCGACAACAGGCACCGGCGCCGTCGCCGGCTCCGGCTTGGGCTCCGCCGCGGGCGGCGTCGAACTCTCGGCGGGCGCCGGCGCGGGCGCCGGCGTAGGTGCAGGGGTGGCCGCGACCACGATAGGCGTGGGCGCTGGCTCGGGCGCGGGCTTCGCCATGGGCTCGGGCTTCGGCGCGGGTTCTGCCGCCGGCTTGGGCTCGGGCGCCGGCTTTGCCGCCGGCGCGGGCTTCGGCTCGGCCTTGGCCATCGGCTCGGGCTTGGGGGCGGGCTTGGCTTCGGCGGCAGGCTTGACTTCGGGGGCGGGCTTGGGCGCGGCCTCCGGCTTGGGCGTCGCCTCCGGGGCAGGCACGGGCGCCGCCGGCGCCTTGACGATCGCAGTCGGGGCCGGCTTCGGCTTCACCTGGACCGCCATGGGCGGCGGCGCCGGGTCGAGCAGCGCCGGCAGGTACTCGTAGGCGACGTAGGCGAGCCCGGCGACGAGCACCAGGGCGAGCAGCGCCACCCGCGTACGGTTGGACGAAAGTCCCCCGCCCGCGGCGCGGGCATCCGGCGCTTCAGAGGCGGGCGCTTCGTTCTTCTTCTTGCCAAAGCCGAACATGGAGCCTCCTTTCTTGCGCGGCGCTCAGTCGGTCGACTTGAGCACGTCGCGCACGAGTTCGAGCAGCTGGTCGATCTCGCCCTTCTTGATGATGAGCGGCGGCGACAGCGCGATCGTGTCGGCCGCGAAGCGCACGTATGCGCCGCGCTCGAACGCCTTGATGTGCGCATCGAGCGCGCGCGTGCCCGGGGCATCCTTGCGCGGGGCGAGCTCGATGGCCGCGATCAGGCCGATGTTGCGGATGTCGATCACGTTGGGCAGGCCCTTCAGCGCGTGCACCTGCTCCTCCCAGTAGGGCGACAGCTCCGCGGCGCGCGTGAACAGCCCCTCCTCCTCGTACACCTGCATCGTGGCAAGCCCCGCGGCACAGGCAAGCGGGTGCGACGAGTAGGTATAGCCGTGCGGCATCTCGATCACTTTTTCCGGGCCGGTCATGAACGCCTGGAACAGCTTCTCGCGCATGAACACCGCGCCCATCGGCACCGTGCCGTTGGTGATGCCCTTGGCGGTGGTGATCAGGTCCGGCATGACGTTGAAGAACTGCGTGCCGAAGGTCTTGCCCAGGCGCCCCCACCCCGTGATCACCTCGTCGAAGATGAGCAGGATGCCGTGCTTGTCGCAGATCGCACGCAGGCGCTCGAGGTAGCCCACCGGCGGCACCAGCACCCCGCCCGAGCAGGCCACCGGCTCGACGATCACGGCGGCGATGGTCGAGGGATCGTGCAGCGCGCACAGCCGCTCCAGGTCGTCGGCGAACTCGGCGCCGTGCTTGGGCTGGCCGCGCGAGAAGGCGTTGCGCTCCAGGTCGTGGGTGGCGCGGATGTGATCGACGCCCGCCACCAGCGCGCCGAAGATCTTACGGTTGGCGACCATGCCGCCGACCGCGGTGCCGCCGAAGTTCACGCCGTGGTAGCCGCGCTCGCGACCGATGAGGCGCACGCGGTGGCCCTCGCCGCGCACGCGGTGGTAGGCGAGCGCGAGCTTGAGCGCCGTGTCGACCGATTCGGAGCCCGAATTGGTGAAGAACACGCGCTTCAGGTCCCCGGGCGCGAGGCTCGCCACCTTGTCGGCGAACTCGAAGGCGAGCGGATGGCCCATCTGGAAGGTGGGCGCGAAATCGAGCTCGGCGACCTGCTTTTGCACCGCCTTGACGATCTTCTCGCGGCAATGCCCGGCATTCACGCACCACAGGCCCGAAGAGCCGTCGATCAGCTTCCTGCCCTCCGGGGTGTAGTAGTACACGCCTTCGGCGCGCGCCAGCAGGCGCGGCGCCTTCTTGAAGTGCCGGTTCATGCTGAAGGGCATGAAGAAGGCGGAATTCTCGAGACTGGGAAGCGTGGCGCGATCGTTCATTTCGGTTCTCCTAGGCTGCGGCGCGGGCCGCGCCCGCGATTCCCGCCTTGCGCAGCGCCGCGTGCAGCAGCACGTTGCAGCCGGCGGTCAGGTCGGCCGGCGTGGCGCTTTCGATCTCATTGTGACTGATGCCGCCCTCGCAGGGGATGAAAATCATCGCCGTGGGCGCGATGCGTGCGACGTACACGGCATCGTGCCCGGCGCCGCTGACGATGTCGCGGTGGCTGTAGCCAAGCGCGCCGGCCGCCTCGCGCACGCCCGCCACCAGCGCGGAGTCGAACTCGCAGGGCTTGAAATACACCGTCTCGCGCAGCTCGATCTGCACCCGGCACTCGGCCTCGATCTGCCGCGCCGCGCGCTCGAGCTCGGCGCACATGGCATCGAGCGTCGACGCCTTGGCGTTGCGCAAGTCCACCGATGTGCGTACTTCGCCGGGAATGACGTTGCGCGAGTTCGGCTTCACCTGCATGAAGCCGACGGTGCCGCGCGCGTAGTCCGGGAAGCCGCGGGCGATGCGGTTCACCTCCAGCACGAGGCGGCTGGCGCCGATCAGCGCGTCGCGCCGCAGCTCCATCGGCGTCGGGCCGGCGTGCGCGTCCTGGCCGGTCACGGTGACGTCGTACCAGCGCTGGCCGAGCGCGCCCTGCACCACGCCGATGGTCTTGCCCTCGTTCTCCAGCACCGGGCCCTGCTCGATGTGCGCCTCGAAGTACGCGCCGAGCCGGTGCGGCCGCGCGGCGCCGGCATAGCCGATCGCCTGCAGCGCGTCGCCCACCGCGACGCCCTCGATGTCCTGTTGTGCGCGCACGTGCTCCAGGGTGAATACGCTCGCGAACACGCCCGAGCCCATCATCACCGGCTGGAAGCGCGAGCCTTCCTCATTGGTCCAGGACACCACTTCCATCGGCGCGCGCGTGGCGATGCCGGCGTCGTTCAGCGTGCGCAGCACTTCGAGCCCGGCCATCACGCCGTAGGCGCCGTCGAACTTGCCGCCCGAAGGCTGCGAGTCGAGGTGGCTGCCC
>JBFFZT010000163.1:0-5295 GCA_041568535.1 Burkholderiales bacterium
CAGGTGGTGGCGGCGCGGGTCGGCAAGCGCGAGGTGCGGATCGGCGCCTTTGCGATTTCCATCGACTTCGCCGCCTTCCAGCGCCGCGCGGGCACCCCCGAGGTCACCGAGAAGGCGCAGGAGCTGCACCGGCTGCTGCCCGAGCGCAAGCTGATCCTCGGCGTCGACCGGCTCGACTACACCAAGGGCATCCCGCTGCGGCTGAAGGCGTTCGAGAACCTGCTCGAGCGCTACCCCGACCTGCGCGAGCGCGTGTCGTTCATCCAGGTGGTGGTGCCGAGCCGCGAGGACATTCCGGAGTACCACCGGCTGCGCACGGAGATCGAGCAGCTGGTGGGGCGCATCAACGGGCGCTTCGCGCGCCCGGGGCGCTGGGTGCCGATCTGGTACGAGTACCGCAGCCTTTCGCGCCTCGAGCTCCTCGCCTACTACCGCGCCGCCGACATCGGGCTCATCACGCCGCTGAAGGACGGCATGAACCTGGTGGCGAAGGAGTACTGCACGTGCAGCATCGAGGAGGATTGCGTGCTGATCCTGTCGGAGTTCGCGGGCGCGGCCGCGCAGCTGTACCGCGGCGCGCTGCTCGTCAACCCCTACGACATCGAAGGCGTGGCCGACGCCATCCAGCGCGCTTTCGGCATGCCGGCCGAAGAGCGCCACGCGCGCATGCGCCGCATGCGCAACTCGATCCGCGAGCAGGACGTGTTCTGGTGGGTGGACGCGTTCCTGCGGGCGGCGATCACCCGGGACCTGCGCGCCTTCCCGCAGCCCGAGGGCCTGCCCGAGGAGGACGTCTCGGAGTACCAGCTGCCGTTCTAGGTCAGGCGAGGCCCTCGAAGGGCTGCACCTGCACGTGCTCGCCCGCCGCCACGCGGCCGCGCTCGTGCTCCAGCACGATGAAGCAGTTCGCTTCCGACATCGAGCGCAGCACGCCCGAGCCCTGCTGGCCGGTGGTCCGCACCTTGAGCGCGCCGCCGTCGCGAAACAGCACGCCGCGCTGGTACTCGGTGCGGCCCGCGACTTTGCGCAGCGGCTCCGCGGCGCTCGCCTGCAGCAGGGGCGGCGCGCAATCGCCGCCGCGGCCGGCGAGCTGCCAGAGCGCCTCGCGCACGAACTGGTAGAACGTCACCATCACCGCCACCGGATTGCCGGGCAGGCCGAACAGGAACGCCTCGCCGATCCGGCCGAACGCCATCGGCCGCCCCGGGCGCATGGCGATGCGCCAGAACAGCGCCTCGCCCAGCTTCGCCATCATCGGCTTCACGAAATCGGCTTCGCCCACCGAGACCCCGCCGGTCGTGATGATGGCGTCGGCACTCGTGGCTGCATCCCGGAACGCCGCTTCCAGCTCGCGCGGGTCGTCGCGCACCACGCCGAGGTCGCGCATCTCGACGCCGAGGCGCGCGAGCATGCCGTGCAGCGTGTAGCGGTTGGAGTCGTAGACCTCGCCCTCTTTCAGCGCCGCGCCGATCGAGGCGAGCTCGTCGCCGGTGGAGAAGAACGCGACGCGCACGCGCCGGCGCACCGCGACCTCGCCGAGGCCGAGCGAGGCGATGAGGCCGAGCTCGGCCGGGCGCAGCGCCTGGCCGGGCCTGAGCACCGCGACGCCGCGCTTCAGGTCTTCGCCCGCGGCGCGCACGTTCTGGCCCGCCTTCTGGCCGGCCGGGATCGACACCTTCGTGCCGTGCACCTTCACCACCTCCTGCACCACCACGGTGTCGGTGCCCGGCGGCATCACGGCGCCGGTGGTGACGCGCACGCACTGGCCGGCGCCGACCGCACCGGCGAACGCCTTGCCGGCGAGCGCGGCGCCGACCTCCTCGAGCACCGTCACGTCCGCGCCGAGGTCGGCAAAGCGCACGGCGTAGCCGTCCATCGCGGTGTTGTCGTGCCCGGGCACGTCGATCCCGGGCACGATGTCCTCGGCCAGCACGCGCCCGAGCGCGGCACGCACCGGCACGCGCTCGATGTCCTTCACCGGCGCGAGGCAGGCGCGGATCGTGGCGCGCGCCTTGTCGACGTGCAGCGCGTCCGGGTCGTAGCCCTCGATCGCCTGCGCGATCTCGATGATGCGCCTCATGCGTCGTTCAGCTCTTCGCGCGTGTTGATGTTGCGGAACGCGTCGGCCTCGTCGTCGAAGGGCACTTCGACCACCTTGAGGCTCGCGTACCAGGCGTCGATCTTGCGCCCGCCGCCGGCGAGGAACGCGCCGAGGTGCGCGCGCACCGAGCGGCGCACGAGCGAGAACACCGGGTGCGGCTGGTCTCCCGTCTTCGCCACGGCGAGGTCGTGCTCGCCCAGCGCCGCGCGCAGGCGCGCCACCAGATCGAGCGGCAGGTGGGGCGAGTCGCAGGGCGCGGTCACGGCGAGCTCGCGCGTGACCGCGGCGAGGCCGGCATGCAGGCCGGCGAGCGGGCCGGCGAAGCCGCCGATCTCGTCGGGCACCACGCGGTAGCCGAAGGCGCCGTAGGCGGCCGGGTTCTGGTTGGCGTTGATCACGATCTCGCCGACCTGCGGCGCGAGGCGCTCGAGCACCCAGGCCACCATCGGCTTGCCGCGCAGGGGCACCAGCCCCTTGTCGACGCCGCCCATGCGCCGGCCCTGGCCGCCGGCGAGCACGATTGCTGAAACAGCGTCCATGCCGCGGATTCTACGAGGTAAGCTTGGCCCGATGAACGACCGCCGCTGGCTGGTGCCCTTCCTCAACCTTGGGCACCTGCTCGATCACCTCGCGATGCTGATCTTCCCGACGGCAGTGCTCGCGCTCGGCGCGGAATGGAACCGCCCGTACTCGGAGCTGCTGCCCCTCGCGCTGGGCGGCTTCATCGCCTTCGGCGCCTTTGCCATCCCCGCGGGCTGGCTCGCCGACCACTGGAGCCGCTACCGCGTGCTCGCGATCTTCTTTTTCGGCATCGGCGTCTCGCTCTTTATTACCGGGTTCTCGCGCGAGCCCTGGCATATCGCCGCCGGGCTGACGCTGGTGGGCGCGTTCGCGGCCATCTACCACCCGGTCGGCATCGCCATGCTGGTGGCGGCGCCGCAGAAGATGGGCAGCGTGCTGGGCTGGAATGGACTGTGGGGCAACCTCGGGCTCGCCTTCGCCGCGCTGCTCACCGGCGCCCTGGTCGACCTCGCGGGCTGGCGCGCAGCGTTCTTCGTCCCGGGCCTGATCTGCGTTGCCGCCGGCGTGGGCTTCCTCGCGCTGGTCAAGGACCCGGGCAGGGTGAAGAAGACGTCGAAATCGATCGGCCTGCATGTCGACGGGCGCACCATGGCGCGCATCTTCGCGGTGCTGCTCGTCGCCACCGCCTGCGGCGGCATCATCTTCAATTCCACGACGGTGTCGATGCCCAAGGTGTTCGACGAGCGCCTGCGCGCGCTCACCGAGACCACTTTCGGCGTCGGCGCGCTGGTGGCAGTGGTGTACACGATCGCGGCGTTCGCGCAGGTGGCGATGGGCGCGCTCATCGACCGCTTCGAGCTCAAGCGCCTGATGATCGGCGTGGCGCTGGCGCAGATCCCGCTGCTCGCGCTCGCCGCGAACCTCGAGGGCTGGGCGATGCTGGGCGCCGCGGTGCTGATGATGCTGGCGGTGTTCGGCCAGATCCCGCTCAACGACGCCATCGTCGGCAAGTACTGCGCGGACGAGTACCGCGCGCGCGTGCTCTCCGTGCGCTACGTGGTGTCGCTGGGGGTGGCGGCGGTCGCGGTGCCGCTGATCGCGGTCCTGCACCGCACCGAGGGCGGCTTCGGCAACGTGTTCCTGGTGCTCGCCGCGCTGGCGGCGGGCATGCTCGCCGCGAGCTCGTTCTTCCCGTCGCGCGGTGCGCTCGAGGCGAGCCGGCTGCGCGCCGCCCAGCCGGCCTAGCAGCGAGCGGCCTGCCCAGAATGGGTCATTGACTGCCCAACTGGGCGGTCAAAAAATCGCGCGTGCTCGTTTCGCGGAAGGGGAAGGCCATGTCGCGTGCGACCCGCTTTATCACCCTGCTATCTGTTTTCGTGTTGGTGCTGGCCGGCTGCGCAGCGCCGGCCCTGCAGCCTGCGGGCAGCCCGGAGGAGGTCGGCTTCTCGACCGGCAAGCTTAAAGAGTTGTCGGCCGCGTTCCAGGCCAAGGTCGACGCCGGCGAGTATCCGGGAATGGTGGTTCTCGTGGCGCGCGACAACAAGATCGCATGGTTCGACGCCATCGGCTATCGCGACCGCGAGGCGAAGGCGCCGATGACGAAGGACGCGCTGTTCCGCATCGCGTCGATGACCAAGCCGATCACCTCGCTCTCGATCATGATTCTGGCCGAAGAGGGCAAGTTGCAGCTCGACGACCCGCTATCGCGTTACCTGCCGGAGTTCAAGAGCGTGACGGTGGGCGTGGAGAAGACCGACGATACTGGCAAGCCGCAGCTGGTCTCCGAACCGGCCGCGCGCGAGATCACGGTACTCGACATGCTGCGACATACCTCGGGGATGACCTACGGGATCTTCGGCAAGTCGATGGTCAAGGACCGCTACAACGCGGCGAAGCCGTTTGATCCAGCGCAGACCACCGCAGAGTTCGTCACCAAGATGTCTCAGCTGCCGCTGCAGCACCAGCCTGGCACGCGCTGGGAGTACGGCATGTCCACCGACGTCCTCGTGCGGGTGGTCGAAGTGGTCTCGGGCAAGCCGATGGACCAGTTCGTGCACGAGCGAATCCTCAGGCCGCTGCGCATGAACGACACCGGCTACTGGGTTGAGCCCGAGCGCCAAGGCCGCGTCGCCGAGCCTCAAATCATCGCGGCGACCGGCAAGCGCCCGGCGTTTCCGAACGTGACGCTGAAGCCGCGCTGGATCCCGGGGGGGCACGGGCTCGTATCCACGGCCGGCGATTACGCGCGCTTCTGCCAGATGCTCCTGAACGGTGGCGAGCTCGATGGCGTGCGCATCGTTTCCGCAGAAACGCTGGCGCTCATGCGCAAGGACCACCTGCCGCCCGGCGCCGTGGTGCTGTCGCCGGAAGCGAAGGCCGCATGGGGCATCGTCGCGCCGACGGTGGAGAACGGGCAGGGCTTCGGCCTCGGCTTCGCCGTAAGGACTAGCGAAGGCACCAATAAGATCCCGGGCTCGATCGGCGACTACTTCTGGGCCGGCGCGCAGGGCACCTTCTTCTGGATCGACCCGCAGAAACGGATGTTCGCGATCATGATGCTGCAGGCGCCGATCGCGACCAACCGCCCGCCGCGCCTGTGGATGCGCGAGTACGTCTACCGCGCGCTGAACTGAGCCCTAGGCGGCCTTCTTGTAGGTGTCGAGCTTCACGCG
>JBFFZT010000164.1:0-5272 GCA_041568535.1 Burkholderiales bacterium
CGTGGAAGACGAGGAGCAGCTCGACAAGGTGCTCGAAGTGCGCGAGCGCCTGCCGCGGTTGCGCAAGATCATCGTGTTCGACATGGAGGGCCTGCGCGATTTCGACGATGCCCAGGTGATGTCGCTCACCGCGCTGCGCGAGCTGGGGTCGGACTACGACCGCCAACACGGCAGCGAGTGGGCGCGGCGCCTCGGCGCGCGCCAGACGGAGGACCTCGCCATCCTCGTCTACACCTCGGGCACCACGGGCAAGCCCAAGGGCGCGATGATCTCGAACCGCAACATCCTCGTCACGCTCGACGGCTACCAGGGCTCGTTTCCGCAGGGGCCCGAAGACGAGCGCATGGCGTTCCTGCCGCTGTGCCACATCGCCGAGCGCCTCGGCGGCGAATATCACGCGCTGCATTCGGGGTCGGTGATCAACTTCGTCGAGAATCCCGAGACGGTGCCTGAGAACGTGCGCGAGATCGCGCCGACCGTGTTCACCGCGGTGCCACGCGTGTGGGAGAAGTTCTACTCGGGCGTGCTCATTCGGCTGAAAGAAGCGGGCCGCCTGCAGCAGTGGGCGTACGGTGTCGCCATCGGCGCGGGCTACAAGGTGGCCGCGCTGAAGGAAGCGCGCCGGCCCGTGCCCGCGGGTCTGCGCTTCGCGTTCTGGCTCGCGCGCTTGCTCGTACTCGACAACGTACGCAAGGCGATCGGCGTGCACCGCGCCAGGGCCTGCATTACGGGCGCGGCGCCGATCTCGCCCGACCTCGTGCGCTGGTACATGGCGCTCGGCGTGGACATGTACGAGGTGTGGGGCCAGACCGAGTCCTGCGGCGCCATCACCGCCAACCCGCAGGGCAGGGTGAAGCCGGGGTCGATCGGGCCGCGCATGGCGCACGCCGAGGTCAGGGTCTCGCCCGAGGGCGAGCTCCTGGCGCGCGGCGAGTCCGTGTTCATGGGCTATCTCAACCAGCCCGAGAAGACCGCCGAGACGCTGCAGGACGGCTGGCTGCACACGGGCGACGTCGGCAAAGTGGACGCCGAAGGCTTTTTCTACATCACCGACCGCATGAAGGACATCATCATCACCGCGGGCGGAAAGAACATCACGCCGTCGGAGTTCGAGAACCAGCTCAAGTTCTCGCCCTACATTACGGATGCGGTGGTGATCGGCGACCGCCGGCCGTACCTGGTGGCGCTGGTCATGATCGACCACGAGAACGTGGAGAAATACGCGCAGGACAACGCGATTCCTTTCACCAATTACGCCAGCCTGTGCCGCCGGCCCGAGATCGTCGCCCTGGTGCAGGACGAGATCGACAAGGTGAACCAGCGCTTCGCGCGCGTCGAGCAGGTGAAGAAGTTCCGGCTGCTGGAAGCCAAGCTCGGCGCCGAGGACGAGGAGCTCACCCCCACCATGAAGCTCAAGCGCAAGCTCGTCAACGAGAAATACCGCGAGCTGATCGACGCCATGTACGCCGCGCGGGCCGCCGCGTGATATAAAGTCGCCCCAGAGGAGGGTAAAGACCCATGAAGCGAATCATCGGACTCGCCGCCGCCCTGTTCACCGGCGCGGCGCTCGCCCAGACCCAGGGCGTGTCGAAGAACGAGATCGTCATCGGCACGATGCAGGACCTGTCCGGGCCGATCGTCGCGTTCTCCAAGCAGCTGAAGAACGGCATGGAGATGCGCGTCGAGGAGATCAACGCGCAGGGCGGCATCCACGGCCGCAAGTTGAAGCTCGTCATCGAGGACCACGGCTACGACCCGAAGAAGGCGGTGCTCGGCGCGCAGAAGCTGGTGCAGCGCGACAAGATCTTCGCCATGGTGGGCACCATCGGCACGCCGACCTCGCTCGCCTCGATGCCGATCCTGTTCGACAAGAACGTGCCGCACCTCTTCCCGCTGACCGCGGCACGGCAGATGTATGAGCCGCTGCACCCCCTGAAGTACTCGTTCGCGGCGCCGTACTTCGACCAGATGCGCGCGGCGATCAAGTACATGGTGAAGAACAAGGGCTACAAGAAAGTCTGCACGCTGTATCAGGACGACGACTTCGGGCTCGAGGTGATGCAAGGGGCGGAGGCCGGCCTGAAGGAACTGAAGATGGAGCTGGTGGAGAAGACCACCTACAAGCGCGGCGCCACCGACTTCTCCTCGCAGATCGCGCGCATGAAGGACGCGGGCTGCGACTTCGTCGTGCTCGGCACCATCATCCGCGAGACCCTTGGCGCCATCGGCACCGCGCGCAAGCTCGGCTGGGGCGTGGACTTCATGGGCTCGTCGGCCGCCTATACCGACCTCATCCACAAGCTGGGCGGGCCGGTGGCAAACGGCTTCTATGCCACCAACACGGTGAACAACCCGTATCTCGACGACGCCTCGAAGAACGTGCGCGAGTGGGCGCAGCGCTACAAGGCCAAGTTCAACGAGGACCCCGCCGTGTTCTCGGTCTACGGCTACGAGGTGATCGATCTGTTCATCCAGGTCGCCGACAAGACCGGCCCGAAGCTCACGGTAAACAGCTTCATCGATACGCTGCAGAACTTTTCCGCACCGCGCGACATGTTCGGGGCGGACGCGATGTCTTTCACCAAGACCAAGCACCTGGGATCGAACCGGGCGCGGCTGTCGCAGATCATCAACGGCAAGTGGACGCCGATCACGGATTACATTACGGAGTAGGCGGCCTGACGGGGAGGAAGCGAACGGCGCCGAGAGGCGCCGTTCGCATTTCTGGCGGCATTTCTGGAAAGGAGGATAAATGAGAGGACGAGTTGCGTGGGTCCTGGTCGCGGTATTCGCCGCGGGATGCGCCGGCAAGATGCCGATGACCGCGGACGAGTTCCGGCAGATGGCGCCGGGCGCTTTCATGGGCAGCGTGCAGAACTTCGAGGTGAAGCGCCCGCTGCGCGACGTGGGCGACACCTTTCGCCGGCGCGCACCGGAGTGCCTGAACGTCACCATCCGCACCACCTCGCAGAGCCGCACCAGCTACCAGGTCATCGACACCGCCTACAAGCCGACGGTGATCGTGGGCGGCGACAAGGTCGAGTTGCATCTGCAGCAAAAGCACCTCAGGGGCGTGATGAAGGTGCGCGAGGAGCCCGCCGACGGCCACTACCTGTTCGTCGTCGACGCCGTGCCCGCCGGCGCGCGCGCGACCAAGGTGCAGATCATCGGACCCTCGCGCGGCTACGACGTCATCGTGCGCGCGATCAAGGCCTGGGCCGACGGCAGCAGCACCGGATGCCCCGACCTCACGCAGTGATGCGCCGCGCGCTCACGTTCGTGCTCGCCGCGCTGCTCGCGGGCTGCGCCTCCGGCACGCGCTACGCCGACTTGCCGGACAAGAACCTCGTCATTCGCGCCGACGTGAGCGGAGCGCGCGCGGTGATGGGCGTGCACGCTGTGGATGCGCAGTGCAAGCTGACCTACGAGGGCTATGTCGACCTGGATCAGCCGGTGCAGCGCGTGGGCATACCCCCCGGCCGCCTGAGCTACCTCGTGTTCGAGTTCGCCACGTCGTCGTTCTGGGGCGGCACGCGCGGCTCGATCAAGCGCGAAACGTTGCTGCGGGCGCGCCCCGGGGCGAGCTACGACATCCAGGTCAGCTACAAGGACGCGCTCTACGACGTCGTCATTCGCGAGTCGCCGGCGCGCGGCGCGCGGGCGCGGGAGGTCGAGCTGGCGGGGCTGAGCGCCTGCCGGCGGTGAGCCGGGAGCCCTGATGCCGATCCGCGTCGTTCGCCTGGGCACCCGGCGCGCGGCGGGCGAGGGGCTGCGCGTGGGCACCGTGCGCCGCCCGCCGCGTGGCGTACCCGAGGCGCGCTTCGCCAAGGACGACTGGTACGACCTGTGGCTGCCGGACCTCGCGCCGAGCGAGCCGCTGGTGAAGCAGGCACTGCGCGCGAGCAGCGACCGGGAGTGGCGCGCCTTCGTGAAGAAATACCGCAACGAAATGGCGGCACCGGAGAAGGCGCGGCTGATCGACCTGCTGGCCGCGCTGTCGCGCAGCTCCAGCTTCAGCGTCGGCTGCTACTGCGAGGACGAGAACCGCTGCCACCGCTCGGTGCTGCGCATGCTCCTCAGGGAGCGCGGGGGGAAGCTCGTGTCGTAAGCGGCCGCAGGAATGGCGGCAGCGCCGACTGGTCCTCCGGCGCAACGCCCCGCTCCTGGAGAATGCGCGCGGCGCGCGCCTGCAGGCGCCAGCAGCTCGAACGCAGCCCCGCTTGCGCGGCTTCCGCGGAGCCGTCCAGCGAAAGCGCGGCGGTACGTACGGCGCAACTGGGGTGGGCGGAGAGCAGGTCCATCAACCGGCGCATCTGCGCCTCCGGGGCGCGGCGCGCGCGCAGCGCCCCGGCGATAGCGGAGGCGAAAGGCGATGCCGGCGCTTCGCGCAGTACCCACTCGAATGCATCCCACATGCGCGTCGCCTGGGGAATAGCGGCGCCCTCGAGGGCGCAGCGCAACACCGACCCCAGCGGCCAGAGCACCTCGAAGTCGTCGGCCGGGAGTCGCGCGAGCGCTGTTCGCGTGTGCGTGCGCAGGAGGTACAACGAGCGCGCGTGCGCGCCGTCGTCGAGCTGGCCGCCGGACAAGCCCGGACCCAGGGCGCGCAGGGCCTCGTCCAGGGGTACGCCCGATGGCCGTACACTGGGCTCAGGCGGGCAGGCCGCCGTGCCCTCGGGCTCGTGCGCGACCGGACCGTCGTTGCGGGGTACGTCGGCCAGCACCAGCCCGACGCTCGGCAGGCCGCGCGACCACTCGCCCCAGCCCCACCCGCTTTTCTGTTCGAGGCGCCAGTCGTTGCGGCCGACGGTGTCGATCAGGATGCCCACGCCATTCGCGGTGGCCGCAGCTTGCGCGAGCGCCGGCGCCGAGTACCGGTCGTTGCCCGCGATGTCGGCGAGCACGCCCACGGCGAGGTCGAGGCCCATCCCCTGGCCAACGCCTACCGAAAGGCCATAGTCGTCGTCACCCGCCTCGTCGCGCAGCACGCCGACCGCCTGGTGCACGCCGTTGCCCTGCGCATAGCGCACGGCGCGGTACCGGTCATTACCCGCGCGATCCCATAGCAGGCCGAGCCCGTAGTAGTAGCCCGTGCCCTGCGCAAACATCTGCGCGTCGTACAAGTCGTCGCCGGCATCGTCGCGCAGGATGCCGACGCCGCCGCCGAGCCCGGTGCGCACGCCCGTGGCGGCGCCCTGCGCAAAGCTCAGCCCGCCGCCCCGCCCGAAGCGGTCGGGCAAGCCCGCGGCCGCGTAGCGGTCGTCTCCCGCGC
>JBFFZT010000165.1:0-5259 GCA_041568535.1 Burkholderiales bacterium
CAACGCCTCCTTCGGCATCTACCTGCCGCGCTTCACCGGCACCATCTACGAGGTGCTGTCGGCGCCGGTGTCGCCCTTCGAGATGGTGCTGGGCTACGTCGGCGCGGCGACCACCAAGTCGATGATCCTCGGCGGCGTGATCCTCGCCACGGCGACGCTGTTCGTGCCGCTCAAGATCATGCACCCGGGCTGGATGGTGGCGTTCATGGTGCTGACCGCGGCCACCTTCTGCCTGTTCGGCTTCATCCTCGGCGTGTGGGCGAACGGCTTCGAGCAGCTGCAGTTCGTGCCGCTGCTCGTCATCACGCCGCTCACGTTCCTCGGCGGCGCGTTCTATTCCATCGACATGCTGCCCGATGCCTGGCGCACGTTCAGCCTGTTCAACCCCGTGGTGTACCTGATCAGCGGCTTTCGCTGGTCGTTCTACGGCACGGCCGACGTGGCGGTGGGCGTGAGCCTGGCGGCGACGCTCGGCTTCCTGCTCGTGTGCCTCGCGGTGGTGTGGTGGATCTTCCGCACCGGGTACCGGCTGAAGAACTGAATCCGGCCGCAACGCGGCGCCGCCGCGGCGAGGTTGTGACGTTTCATTTCTCCGTCGTGGCGTTGCATTCGATATCGGCGCCGCCAACACGGCAAACGAGCGCGCCCGTTTTCCCCGTAAGCATCCCGGGACCCGCCGGTATCTCGGTACCGGGGTGGTAATCGAAAGGAACCCCGCCACAGCCGGCGACCAGCGCCAGCCCGAGCAGGCAAAGGCGCCGCGCTGCGGCCGGTTGGGAGTGCAGCAGCAGCGCGGCGGGCAGGGACATCAGAACTTCAGCCTCGTGCCTGCCATCACGATGCGAATGTCCTCAAACGCGCTGCCCGGCCGATCGAGGCTGTGGTTCTTCGCCAGCGCGTACAGCTCGGCCCACTTCGCCGCCTTGTAGACGTAAGCGACGCCCACCATGTTGGCTTCGTCGCCGGCGGCGTTCTGGTCGTCGGCCATGGCGAAGTCCGTGGCCACCGCGTGATCGCCCCACTTGTAGCCGAGCTTCAGGTAATTGAACTTGCCGTCGCGCGTTGGCGAGAGCTCGCGGCTCGTGGTGCCGAAGGTGACGTTGTAGCCCGCGGGGTGCAGCCAGGAGATCGAGCCCCCGGTCACCTCGTCCTTCTGCCCGCCCGGGGCGGCGGCGTCCTGGCTGGAAAAGCCGAGCGCCGCGGCGATCTCGCCGATGCCGGTCCTGCCCGCGTAGCGCAGCGCGACCTCGCTCACCTCGCGGCGGTCGGCGTCCTTGGTGCCCAGGCTGCCGGCGAGCGAGAAGCCGTTGAAGGACGGCGAATCGTAGCGCACGCGGTCATAGCGGCTTTCGAAATCCTGCGAGCTGGTGGTCGCGCTGATGGTCGGCCCCAGGCCGCCCGCGGCGGTGCGAAAGGCGAACGCGCCGCCGATCTCCGTGGTGCCGGCGTAGTGCGCAACCGTGGTGCCCGACAGGTCGACCTCGACGCCGCCGTTGGCCGCGCCGTCGCCCTGGCCGAGGCTCAGCCTGCCCCAGGCCGCCTCGTAGAACAGGTCGATATGGCGCTCGTCGAGCGTGGGCGAGGCTGCGTTGCCGGCAAAGGTGACCACATTGGACGGACTGGACTGATACTCCACCTCGAAGACGATCCCCGCCTTGGTGGTCGCGTTGATCGACTGCACGCCGGTGAAGCGAAAGCGCGTGCTGCTGTTGTCGTTGTCGACGTTGAACAGGTCGCTGTCGATGCCGTCGTTGACGTGCATCACGGCGCGGTTGACCTGGCCGGACAGCTTGATCTCGAGCGACCCGGTGTCGGCGACGGCGGGCGTCGCGAACAGGCCGCCGAGGGCGAGTGCAATGGCTGTGCGTTTCATCTCCTTACTCCTCTTCGGTGGTTGCAGGGCTTGCAAAGACAAGAGCGCCGCGCTGCCGAAACCCGTCCCGGTCACGCGTACATCGTCACGAACACGTGGCAAGCGGTCTGATCGGAGGCGGCCTTCGGCGGCGCGGCGCCGGCGTAGGCATGCGACGCCAGCACCATGCTCACTGCGACTGCGAACACCAACCGCTTCATGCAAGACCTCCTTTCTCGTGCGCGGTCTCGACTTCACTGTAGAAAGCGGCGCATGCATTGGATGTGCGTCCGCGCACTGACTGCGCGCAAGAAAGTGGCGCGCCGATGTAAGGAAGCGCGGCGCACGAGGGTCTTGTCACGCAGGGAGCTGACGCTCATTGCCGCGGCACCGGCGCGAGCCGGGCCGGCGTAAGGTAGGGTGCAGGTGTGCGACCCATGTGGGTCACATCGGAAGGCATCACTATGACCCAGGCCCAGACGGCCCGCGCAGCCGCGCAGCCCGAGTTGCGCTTGCCCGCGCGCGTGCTGCGCGCCATCGAGGCGCAGCGCAATCGAAGCGAGATCCTCACCGGCTGGGTGCAGGCGGTGATCATCGCGGTCCTCGCGACGCTGTACTTCGTCGCGCCGAGCACCTCGCCCGCGGAGCTGGTCTACCGTCCGGCGCCCTGGGCGATCGCCGTGTATTCGGCGTTCACCGTTCTGCGCCTGCGCCTGGCTTATCGCGGTCAGCTGAACGCGCTGTTGCGCGCGGCCTCGGTGATCGTCGACATGGCGCTGCTCACGGTGACCATCTGGGGCTTTCACATCGAGTACGGCCAGCCCGCGGCGTTCTACCTGAAGGCGCCGACCTTCGCCTACTTCTTCATCTTCATCGCGCTGCGCACGCTCTCGTTCTCGCCGGCCTACGTGCTGCTGGCGGGCGCCTGCGCGTCGCTGGGCTGGGCGGCGCTGCTGCTGCTCGCGCTCACCGCGCCCGGCGGCATGGAGCTGGTCACGCGGGATTACGTGGAATACATGACGGCGGCGACGATCCTGGTGGGAGGAGAGATCGACAAGATCGTGTCGCTGATGCTCGTGTCCGGCCTGCTCGCGCTCGCCGTGTCGCGCAGCCGGCAGCTGCTCGAGCAGGCCGCCGCAGTGCAGGCGGCCGCCGCGCAGATGGTGCGCTTCTTCCCGCCCGAAGTCGCCGAGCAGCTGATCTCGGCCGACGAGCTACTGAAGCCCGGCCAGGGCGAGGCGCGCGAGGCGGCCGCGATGTTCATCGACCTGCGCGGTTTCACGCGCCTGTCGGAGACGCTGTCGCCGAAAGAGCTGCTCGCCCTGGTGGGCGAGTTCCAGCACCTGACGGTGCCCATCATCCGGCGCCACCGCGGCGTCATCATCACCTACCTCGGCGACGGCATCATGGTCACCTTTGGCGCCGCGCGCCCCACCGACACTTATGCCGCCGACGCGCTGCGCTGCACCGAGGCGCTCCTCGGCGTGGTGGAGCACTGGGTTGCGGAAAGCTGCGTGCGCGTCGATTGCACGCCGCAGATCGGCATCGGCGTGGATGTCGGCACGGTGATCTGCGGCACCATCGGCGAGGAGGGCAAGCTCGAGTACGCGGTGCTCGGCGAGCCGGTGAACCACGCGGCCAAGCTGCAGACGCACACCAAGGAGGAGGGCGTCCGGGCGCTCACCACGCGCTATGCGCTGGAGCGGGCGCAGGCCCAGGGTTATGCGGGCAAGGCCTTCCGGATTCTGCCGGAAGTGCGGCGGGTGGCGGGAATCGAAGCGCCGATCGAGCTCGTCGTCGTCGGCTGAAAGCGCGGCGCCCGCGACGCCGCGGCCGACTGCGAGGACGGCCGCGGCGCGGCGAGCGCAAACTTCAGGCTGCGCTGCCGGAGGCTAGTTCGTGGTGTCGCCGGAGCCCGCGCGCATCTGCATGCGCGACTCGGCGTACCACGTCGGGAACATCTGGTGCGCCAGCTTCCCGGTTTCGCCGTCGATGACGAAGTTGTCGGCGCGGTGCGCGGCAACGCGCTCCGCGCGCACCTGCTCCCGGGACTTCCCGACCAGAACGGTCGGCGCGGGATAGAGGTTCGGGAACATCTCGCGTGCCGTCTTGCCGGTCTCGCCGTTGACGACCAGCGTGCCGGCACGGTACGCGGCGACGAGCTCCGCACGAACCTGGTCGCGCGTCAGGGTGCTCTCGGGCGCAACGCGGGTGCGGAAGTCGAAGCCTATCTCACCGTCGGCAAACGCGGGCAGCGCGAACAGGCTGCCCATGGCAATGGCGATCAGTTGACGTTTCATGGTCCGCTCCTTTCGAAGGGTTTGTCTGCTGCGGGACCCCGCAGCGGTACTCCCCACTCTAGGAGACAGGGCGCGCTCCGGCAGTGCGTTTACGCACCGGATCTGACTTCCTCCACCATCCGTTGCAGGCGCGAGACGTCGAGCACCAGCAGCGCGCGGCCTTCCTTGCCCAGGACGCCTGCCTTGGCAAGCGTCGAGAGCTCGCGCGTCACCTGCTCGCGATACGTGCTGACCTGGCTGGCGAGGTCGGCGTGCTTGGGCGCCGGATCGATGCGCGCCCGGTTGTCCTTCACGCCCGCCTCCTGGGCGAGGCGCAGCAGCTCGGCGTGCAGGCGCTGATGCACGCCGAGCGTGCTCAGGTCGACGACGCGCGAGGACAGGCGCCGGACCAGCTTGGCGAAATCGCGCAACAGCCGCTCGGCGAGCGCGGGCTCCTCGCGCAGCAGCCGGGCCAGGGCCGCGGGCGGCAGCGAGGCGAGCAGGCCGCTTTCCAGTCCGACCACGTCCGCCGAGCGCGCCATGCCGTCGATCGCCGCCACTTCGCCGAAGTGCTCGCCCGCGCCGAAGTCGCGGAACGTCACCTGCCGGCCCGCGGCGGAGTAGGTGGTGACGCGCACGCGCCCGGAGACGATGAAGTACAGATCGCGGTCGGGCGCGGCGCGCGAAATGATGCTCTGCTCGGCGTCGAAGTTGCGCCACGCGCACTCGCGCGCGAGCGCTTCCAGCCGCTCGGCCGACAGCCCTGCGAGCAGCGCCACGCTGCGCAGACCGAGGCTGGAGGGTTGGGCGGGCTTGGTGGCCATCGGGCGTCGAAAGTGTACCCGACGCCGCTCAAAGACACGGCAGCCGCGCGGGGGAGGACCGCGGGCTGCCGTGGTACTGCGTGAATCTGCTGCGGGACTACGAGCGCGGGATGCGCTGGCCGGTCTCGCCGTCAACCCAGCCGGTGTTGCCTTCGGCCATCAGCTCGGACACGACCTGGGCGCGCGACTTGCTCGACTCGGTGCCGGCGTACAGCTGGCCAATCTCGCCGTCCATCGCGGGACGCGCCGCGACCAGCTCGGCTTGCACCTGCGCGCGGGTCTTGCTCGACTCGGCCTTGGCGAC
>JBFFZT010000166.1:0-5255 GCA_041568535.1 Burkholderiales bacterium
ATCCACAGCCAGCCGCCCGAGAGCGCGGTGGTGCCGCCGAACACGGATTCCTTCTCAACGACGAGCACCTCGAGCCCCGCCTTCCTCGCGGTCACCGCCGCGGCGAGGCCGCCCGCGCCCGAGCCCGCCACCAGCACGTCGCAGTCGAAATGCATGGCGCATCTTACCCGGGAGGCCGCGCTAGAATTCCCTACGTTTCGCTTGGAGGAGGTCCCATGCTGCAAGAGCGCATTCCCGACCTGGCGCAGTGCGTCGAGCCCGACCGCGTGCGCAAGGAGGTCTATACCGACCCGCAGATCTTCGCGCTCGAAATGGAGCGCATCCACGAGCGCTACTGGATCTACTGCGGCCACGAGAGCCAGGTGCCCAAGCCGGGGGACTACTACACGGTGCAGATCGGCCGCCAGCCGATGCTCATGGTGCGCGGCAAGGACCGGAAAGTGCACGTGCTCTATAACCGCTGCCCGCACCGCGGCAACATGATGTGCGGCGACCGCCATGGCAATACGGGCGAGTTCTTCCGCTGCTCGTACCACGCCTGGACCTTCCAGCACGACGGCGCGCTGCGCTCGATCCCGATGATGGAGGCGGGCTACGCCGGCACGCGCTACGGCAAGGACAATCCGGACTGCAGCATGAAGCCGGCCGCGCGCGTGGAAAGCTACCGCGGCTTCGTCTTCGCCAGCCTCGCCACCGACGGCCCGACGCTGCTGGAGTTCCTCGGCGAATCGAAAATCGCCTTCGACGACATGTGCGACCGCGCCCCCGCGGGCGAAGTCGAAGTGGTGCCGAACTGCTTTCGCGTCATCCAGCACTCGAACTGGAAGATCTTCCTCGAGAACCAGCTCGACGCGCTGCACCCCTCGGTGGTGCACCAGTCCACGGGGCGCGCCGCGCACGAGGTGGAGAAGGACATCGCGAAAAAGACCGGCAAGGCGCCGCTCTCGTACCACATGCTGTCCGCGTTCGCCACGGTGACCATCGACAAGTGGGACAACTTCCAGACGCTCAACTACCCCTACGGCCACTGCATCCTCACCGGCTACATGGGCCTGCGGCCGAAAGACCCCGACACGCTCGCCTACGAGAAGGTGATGCACAAGGCCTACGGTAAGCAGCGCACCGAGGAGATTCTCGGCGTCAACATCCACCACGTGCTCATCTATCCGGGGCTCTCGGTGCAGTCGCCGCTGCAGCAGCTGCGCGCGGTGCGCCCGCTCGGGGTGGACAAGACGCTCACGGAAATCTGGCACTTCCGCCTGAAGGGCGCGCCCGAGGCCATCTACCGACGCTCGCTTGCCTACTACAACCTCGTCAACTCGCCCTCGACGCTGATCAACGCCGACGACCTGGAAAATTTCTGGAAATGCCACCAGGGCCTCGCCTCGGACGGTGGCGACTGGGTGAGCTTCGGGCGTTTCCACGGCCGCGACATCGAGAAGAACGGCGTGGTCGAGACCGGCCCCAACATGGGCACCTCAGAGGCGCCGATGCGCAACCAGATGAAAGCCTGGGCGGCGTATATGGGGAACGGCCGGTGAGCGCGAAGCACCAGCACGCGGCCGAGCAGTTCCTGTACCGCCAGGCGGCGCTGCTCGACGACAAGCGCTGGCAGGACTGGATCGATCTGTTCACGCCCGACGGCATCTACTGGATGCCGCCCGATGCGAGCTACAAGACCTGGGACGGGCAGCCGGCGATCTTCGCCGAGGACAAGAACCTCATGAACGTGCGCATGAAGCGCGTGCTGCACCCGGACGCCTGGTCGCAGCGCCCGCTGTGGGGCACCAACCACGTGGTCTCCAACGTGGTGATCGACAAAGCGGCGAAGAACGGCGACCTCGTGGTGCGCTCGCGTTTTCACATGATGGAGCTCAGGCGCGACGACGTGCGCCACTTCGCCGGGCAGTACACGCACCACCTGAAGAAGGCCAAAGGCGGCTACCGCATCAAGCTGCAGCGCGTCGACATGACCAACGCCCAGGCCGCGTACGACTACGTACTGCAGGTCTGGGTCTAGCGCGTCGGCGCCGAGCGCGCGAGGGGCCGGCACTCGCGCGCGATATAGGCCTCATCGCACTGCACATTGATCTAGGTCAAGATCCCCCCCGCTCCGCGAGCGTCAGATATCGTCTACAGGACCGCGGCGAGAAGCGGTCGTCCGCGGCATTGGTTGGAGGTGAACCATGAACGCGGTGCCTCAGTTGCGACGACGCCCCGCCACACTCGATGGCGCGCTCTCAGTACTGTTGCTCATGGGGGCGCTCGCCTCACTCACAGCGGCGGCACCACGCGCGGTGCTGGCCCAGGACGGCGCAAGAAGCGGCAAAGAGATAGTCGACACCTCATGCGCCCGTTGCCACGCGACCGGAGCGGAAGGTGCACCGCGTATTGGCGACGAGCGCGCGTGGGCGCCGCGCGCCTCGCAGGGGCTTACCAGCCTGACGCAGCATGCGCTGCTGGGCATCCGCAATATGCCGCCGCACGGCGGCAATCCGGGCCTGACCGATGAAGAAATCGAGCGCGCCATCGTCTACATGGTCAACCGCTCAGGCGGCAATTGGGTCGAACCTGCCGGCGTGGGGATGCATGCCGCCGAGCGCAGCGGCCGATATGTCGTGCAGGCGCAGTGCACGCAATGCCACGCCGAGGGTGTCGGCGGCGCGCCGCAGATCGGCGATCGGGCGGCATGGACGCCGCGCCTCACAAGAGGCGTCGACGCCCTGGTGGGCTCGGCGATTCACGGCCACGGCGGCATGCCGCCGCGAGGCGGCCAGGCCAATCTCACCGATGGCGAGCTGCGCGCTGCAATACTGTATATGTTCGACCCGGATAGCGCGGGTGCACGCGGCGCGCCCCGCTCCGCGCCTGTGCCCGTTGCAGCGAGCGCCGCGGGCTACGAACAGATCGTCGGCGGACTGAGGATTCTGCTCGGCTACACCTCGGCAGACGCATTGCGCGGTTTTCCCGAGGGCTCGGTGGAGCGGACCATGCACGGCGGCGTGCCCCTGGGCACCGGCTATTTCCACCTGAACGTTTCGCTGTTTGACCGGCGCACCAATGCACCGGTCGCCGGCGCCCGCATCCAAGCGCGCGTCGAGCGCCCGGGCCTGGGGGGCGAGACCATGCCGCTGGAGGCGCTTCCGCTCGGCAACTCCAGCTATGGAGCGTACGTGAGAGTCATGCCGCGCACGGCTTACCGGATTTCGCTGCGCATCCAAACCGCGGAGTCGCCCGCACCGGTTGCGGCGACGTTCCGGCACACGTTCTAGCGGTGGGGTCAGGTGACGGGCTTGAAGCCGCGGTGGATGAAGAGTTGCTCGATCCTGTCCACCACCGCGTCCACCGTGATGAGGCGCATGGCCCGTTCGTCGTGCACGCGCTGGCGCCAGCCGACGCGCTCGCGCCCGAGGATCGTCGCCGCGGCCTCGGCGAACGCGTCCACCGTCCACTGCGGCTCGACGTAAGGCCCGGTTTTCTTCGCAGGCGCCACCGCATACAGGCCGACCACGGGCTTGCCCATCGCCTGCGCGATGTGCACGGGGCCGGTATCGGGCGCCAGGAGCGCGTCCACCTGCCCGAGGAGCGCGGCGAGCTGGCGCACGCCGGTGCGCCCGATCATGTCGAGCAGCGGCATGCGCAATCGCTTGTGCAACTCCCCCGCCAGCGCGCGCTCCGCCGCGCCCGGGCCGCCGATGAGGACCACGCTGAGCGGCCAGCGCGCCGCAAGGCGCTCGAGCGCCTCGCAGTAGCGCGCCGCCGGCCAGTTGCGCTCGGGCTTGCCCGCGGCGAGCACCACGGCGAGCTTGATCCCGGCGCACTCCTCGACCTGCGTGCGCGCCCACGCATGCTCGTCCTCGCGCAGCGGCAGATGCCAGTCGAGCACATGCTCGCGCGCGCCGACGTAGGTGGCGAACCGGAGAAAGCTGTCGATCAGGTGCTCGGGCTCCGCGGGCACGGTCTCGCTCACGAAGTAGCGCTGCAGGTCGCGCGAATGCAGCGCGCCGAAGCCGATCTTTCTCTGCGCGCGCGTGACCAGCGTGACCAGGTTCGCGCGCATGCTCGCCTGCGGCACCAGCAGCCAGTCGAAGTCGTAGGCGCGCATTTGACGCCACAGGCGCCAGAACGACAGCGGGCCGCGCGGCTTGTCGATCACGATCAGCTCGATGCCCGGGATGCCCTGCACGATCGCGTCGAACGGCCGCGAGACGATCCAGTGGATCCTGGTCTGCGGAAAGGCCTTCTGCAGCGTGCGCAGCAGCGGCAGCGCCATGACGACGTCGCCGAGCGCGGACATGCGCAGGACGGCGATGCTGCGGGGCGCGGGGTCCGTCAACTCCGGTAGCCTGGATCGAGCCGGTCGAGCTTTCTCAGCAGCGCCGGCCACTCCATGAGGCCGTAGGGCCTGCGCGTGCCGCGCTGGTAGTTGTTCCAGGTCGCTTCCAGCACCGGCGGCGGCACCGCGACCATCTCGCGCCCCGTGGCCTGCGCCGCGAGCTGCGAGCGGCAGGCGAGCTCGAGGCGATGCATCCAGTTGAACGCTTCGCCGACCGTGCGCCCCACGGTGAGCGCACCGTGGTTGCGCAGGATGAGCGCTTCGCTCCCGCCCAGGTCGCGCACGACGCAAGCCTGCTCGGCGGTATCGAGCACCACGCCCTGGTAGTCGTGATAGCCGATCTTGAGAAAGCGCATCGCCGTCTGCGTCATCGGCAGCAGGCCGCCTTCCAGCGCCGACACCGCCATGTTGGCCCAGGTATGCGTGTGGATCACGCAGACGACTTCGTGCCGCGCGGCATGGATCGCGCTGTGCAGGACGTAGCCGGCCTTGTTGATGCCGTAGTCGAGCGCGCCGAAATCGGGCTTGGCGAGGATCGTGCCGTCGAGATCGACCTTGATCAGGCTCGAGGCGGTGATCTCCTCGTAGAGCATGCCGTAGGGGTTGATGAGGAACGCATTGTCTTCGCCCGGCACGCGCGACGAGATGTGGTTCGCCATCATGTCGGCCATGCCGTAGTGCTCGACCAGCCGGTAGCAGGCCGCGAGATCGATGCGCGCGGCCCATTCCGCGTCGCTGCACCGGGACCGCATCGAGTTCATGCGCCGCTCGCGGCGCTCGCGCCGGCGATGCGCCCGAACACCGCGCCGTTGGTGAGCCCGGTGCCGCCCGGGTAGTTGAAGTAGAAGATGCCGCCCACCAGCTCGCCCGCGGCGTACAGACCCGCGATCGGCGCGCCGTCGGTATCGAGCACCTGCGC
>JBFFZT010000167.1:0-5237 GCA_041568535.1 Burkholderiales bacterium
GACGGTCGCGATCGCCGTGCTGCTGATCTGGCGCCACAAAGCCAACATCGGCCGGCTCCTGCGCGGCGAGGAAAAGCGCGTCGGCGCGAAGGCTAGCCCGCCGCCGCAAGATCCCAGCGCGGGCGCACCGTAAAGGCGTGCGCGGCGCCGTCCGCGATCCCCGCTTGAAGCCGCAGCGCCGCGGCGAGCGCGATCATGGCGCCGTTGTCGGTGCACAGCTCCGGCTCCGGATAGATCACGTCGAAACCCTGCGCCTTCGCCCGGGCGTCGAGCGCGCTGCGCAAGCGCCGGTTGGCGCCGACGCCGCCGGCGAGCACCAGTTGCGTCAGCCCCGTGCGCTCCATGGCGAGCGCGCACTTGGCGACCAGGACGTCGATGACGGCGTCTTCGAACTCGCGCGCGACGTCGGCGCGGAACTGCGCATCCGGCGCGGCGCCTTTCACCAGCGTGGCTACCGCCGTCTTCAGGCCGCTGAAGCTGAATTCCAGATCGCCGCTCGCGATCATCGGCCGCGGCAGCCGGCAGCGCCCCGGGCGGCCGCGCTCGGCGAGCCGGGCGAGCGCGGGGCCGCCAGGATAGCCCAGGCCGAGGAGCGTCGCGGTCTTGTCGAAAGCCTCGCCCGCCGCATCGTCCTGGGTCTCGCCGAGCAGCGCGTAGCGGCCCACGGCCTCGACGCGCATCAGCTGCGTATGCCCGCCGGAGACGAGAAGCGCGACGAACGGAAAGGTCGCGCTGCGCGCAGAGAGCAGGGGCGACAGCAGGTGCCCTTCGAGGTGGTGGATGCCGATGGCGCGCACGCCCAGCGCCGCGGCCAGCGCGTGGGCGAACGAGGCGCCGACCAGCAGGGCGCCGGCGAGGCCCGGGCCCTGCGTGTAGGCGACCGCCCCGAGCGCGGTGGCCGAGCGGCCGGCGCGCGCCAGCACCTGCCGGGCGAGCGGCACGAGCCGGCGCACGTGGTCGCGCGAGGCGAGCTCCGGCACCACCCCGCCGTAGGCCTCGTGCATGTCGACCTGGGAGTGCACCACGTGCGCGAGCAGCCGCCCGGCGGCGGCGTCGTACAGCGCCACGCCAGTCTCGTCGCAGGAGGTTTCGATACCGAGGATCAGCACGGGGGGATTCTGATACAATTTCGGCCTTTCGAATTTACGGGACAGTGCATGCCGACCGTACGCGTCAAGGAAAACGAGCCCTTCGAGGTGGCGATGCGCCGCTTCAAGCGCACCGTCGAGAAGACGGGGCTGCTGACCGAGCTGCGCGCGCGCGAGTTCTACGAGAAGCCCACCTCCGAGAGAAAGCGCAAGCTCGCCGCGGCGGTGAAGCGCCACCACAAGCGCCTGCGCAGCCAGATGCTGCCGGCGAAGCTGTACTAGGCACGACGCCCCGCAGTTCGACCCGCGCCCCGGTGCAGCCCGCCGGGGCGTTTGCATTTCTGGAGTTGCCATGACCCTCAAGGAACGCATTCAGGAAGACGTGAAATCGGCGATGCGCGCCAAGGACGCGGCGCGCCTGTCGACCCTGCGGCTGCTGCTCGCGGCGCTGAAGCAAAAGGAGGTGGACGAGCGGCTCGAGCTCGCCGACGCCGACGTGCTCGGCGTGATCGAGAAGATGCTCAAGCAGCGCCGCGAGTCCATCGCGCAGTACGAGAAGGCCGCGCGCCAGGACCTCGCCGACCAGGAGAAATTCGAGATCGGCGTGCTGGGCGCCTACCTGCCGCAGCAGATGAGCGAGGCCGAGATCGCGCAGGCCGTGGCCGCAGCGGCGGGCGAAGCCGGCGCCGTGGGCGTCAAGGACATGGGCAAGGTGATGGCGCTGCTCAAGCCCCGGCTTGCCGGGCGCGCCGACATGGGCAGGGTGTCGGCGCTTGTGAAAACGAAGCTCGGAGGGTGAAAATGGGGACAGACCCCATTTTCTTGTTGAAAATGGGGTCTGTCCCCTGATCCCCGACTCGTTCAAGCACGACCTGCTCAACCGCGTCGACATCGTCGAGGTGGTCGGGCGCTACGTGCCGTTGAAGAAGGCCGGCGCCAACCTCTCGGGCCTGTGCCCGTTCCACAACGAAAAGACGCCGTCCTTCACGGTGAGCCCGGCGAAGCAGTTCTACCACTGCTTCGGCTGCCAGAAGCACGGCAACGCCATCGGCTTTCTCATGGACTACGGCGGCATGGGCTACGTGGACGCGATCAAGGATCTCGCGTCGATGGTCGGCATGCAGGTGCCCGAGTGGCAGCCGCGTACGCCCGAAGAGGCGAAGAGAAAGGAGCGCGAAACCGACCTCGTCGCGCTCCTGCAGAAGGCGATGGAGTTCTATCGGGCCGAGCTGAAGCGCGCGCCGCGCGCCATCGACTACCTGAAGCGGCGCGGCCTCTCGGGCGAGACGGCGGCGCGCTTCGGCCTCGGCTACGCGCCCGATGACTGGCAGGGACTCAAGCGCGCGTTTCCCGACTACGACAACCCCGCGCTGGTCGAGTGCGGTTTGGTGATCGAGGGCGAGGGCAAGCGCTACGACCGCTTTCGCGACCGCGTCATGTTCCCGATCTTCAACCGCCGCGACGCGGTGGTGGGCTTCGGCGGGCGCGTGCTGGGCGAGGGCGAGCCGAAGTACCTGAACTCGCCGGAGACGCCGCTGTTCCAGAAGGGCCAGGAGATCTACGGGCTCGGGCACGCGCGCGAGGCGATGCGCGAGGCCAAGCGCGCGCTGGTGGTCGAAGGCTACATGGACGTGCTCGCGCTCGCGCAGCATGGCGTGGGCTACGCGGTGGCCACGCTCGGCACCGCCACCACGCCGGTGCACGTCACGCGGCTGCTGCGCGAGCTGCGCGAAAGCGGCAGCGAGCTGGTGTTCTGCTTCGATGGCGACAGCGCCGGCCGCAAGGCCGCCTGGCGCGCGCTGGAAGTGAGCCTGCCGCTCGCCACCGACACGACGGCGATCCGCTTCCTGTTCCTGCCCGAGGGCGAGGACCCGGACAGCTTCGTGCGTGCGCAGGGCCAGGAGGCGTTCGAGCGCCTGGTGGCGCGCGCGCAGACGCTCTCGGGCTTCCTGCTGGGGGAGCTGCGCGCGCAGTCCGACCTCGCCGCGCCGGAAGGGCGCGCCCGCTTCCAGGTCACGGCCAAGCCCCTGCTCCAGCGCCTCGCCGCGCCCGCCCTGCGCCAGCAGCTGGTGCGCGCCGTGGCGGAGCTCGCACAGATCGCGCCCGACTACGCCGACGGCTACTACGCGCCGGAAGGCGAGGCCCGGCCGCGCCGGCCGGCCGCGGGCCGCGCGCAGGCGCCGCTGCCGAGGAGCGAGGAGCAGCACCTCCTGCGCTGCGTGGTGATGCAACCCGCGCTCGCCGAGGAACTGGACGAGGAGCTGCTCGATGCGGATCTGCCGGAGTCGGCGGCCCTGCGCGCGCTGGCGGCGGACCTGGCGGGCACCGAGGCGGCGAGCGGCGCAGTGCTGGTCGAGCGCTACCAGGGCACGCAGTTCGAAAAGGCGATCTTCCAGGCGCAGGAGTCGGCCATCGAGCAGGGCGTGACGCCCGAAGCGGCGGCGCAGGAGTTCCGCCAGTTGCAGATCGCGCTGCGCATCCGGCGCAAGCACCGCGAAATCGAGGCGCTCAAAGGCCGGGTCGCGGCCAATCCCGCGTTGAACGCGGAGCTCAATCTGCGCGTCAAAGAGTTGCACCAACTGAAATCGCAGAGGTCCTGAGAGGCGGATTGAGGTAGAATCGCCCCCTTTTTTCCGCACCCGGCGACGCTCCGGCGAGGACGAGGTGAGAATGGTCAAGGCAAAGCGCAAGTCGAAGACGAAACAACCTCGCAAGGCTGGAAAAAAAGCCAAATCTATCAAGGTCTTGAAGAAGAAGTCGGCGCGCCCCGCGCCCAAGGCGCGCGCGCAGGCGAAGAAGCCCGCCAAGGGCAAGGCGGCACGCCCGCTGCCGAAGAAGGCCTTGAAGGCCGCCGCCCCGGCCAAGCTGCTGGGCAAAGCCGCGGCGGGCGCGAAGGCCGACGACAAGGCGAAGAAACCGACCATCAAGAGCGCCAAGGCGGCGCTCGAGCAGCTCGAGGCGAAGCTCGCCGAAGGCGCGAAATCCAAGGCGGCGCGCGGCCGCCCGGGGCGCAAGTCGAAGAAGGAAGAGTGGCTCGCGGCGATGGCCGTGCTGCCCAAGGAAGACGCCGAGACGCGCCGCACGCGCCTGAAGACGCTGATCAAGCTCGGCAAGGACCGGGGCTTTCTCACCTACGCCGAGATCAACGACCACCTGCCCGACGACCTGGTGGACGCCGAGCAGATCGAGGCCATCATCTCGACCTTCGGCGACATGGGCATCCAGGTCTACGACCAGGCGCCCGACCAGGAGCAGCTGCTGATCACCGCCGAGTCGACGCAGGTCGCCTCCAACGACGAGGACGTCGAGGAGCAGGCCGAGGCCGCGCTGTCGACGGTCGACTCCGAGTTCGGCCGCACCACCGACCCGGTGCGCATGTACATGCGCGAGATGGGCTCGGTGGAGCTGCTGACGCGCGAAGGCGAGATCGAGATCGCGAAGCGCATCGAGGAGGGGCTGCGCCACATGATCCAGGCGATCAGCGCCTGCCCGACCACGGTGCGCGAGATCCTCGGCCTCGCCGAGAAGGTGGAGAAGGAGGAGATGCGCATCGACGAGGTGGTCGATGGCCTCATCGACCCGAACGCCAAGGACGAGTTCGATCCGAAGAAGGCCGAGGCTTCGACCGAGGAAGAGGAAGAAGAGCAGATCGAGGAGGAGGAAGGCGACAGCGACGAGGACGACGACGGCGCCGCGCAGACCGCCAGCCTGTTGAAGCTGCGCGGCGAAGCGCTGGAGAAGTTCGCGCGTATCCGGCGCCTCTTCGAGCGCATGCAGCGCGTGCTGGAGAACAAGGGCTCGAAGGACAAGGACTACCTGCGCGTGCGCGACCAGATCTCCGCCGAGCTGATGACCATCCGCTTCACCGCGCGCACCGTCGAGCGGCTGTGCGACAGCGTGAGGAGCCTGGTCGACGAGATCCGCAGCCACGAGCGCCAGATCCACGACATCTCGGTGAACAAGGCGCTGATGCCGCGCCAGCACTTTATCAAGGTGTTCGTCGGCACCGAGGGCTCCAAGCGCTGGCTGTCGGGCGAGGTGAACGGCAACCACCCGTGGAGCGAGCAGCTGGCGCGCCTCGAGCCGTCGATCCTCGAGCTGCTGGGCAAGATCCAGGGCGTGCAGCAGAAGATCGGGATCACGATCCGC
>JBFFZT010000168.1:0-5222 GCA_041568535.1 Burkholderiales bacterium
ATCAGCATGCGCGTGTAGGGATGGCGCGGCTTGGCGAACAGCTGTGATGCTGCGGCGATCTCCACCATCCGTCCGAGATACATCACCCCCACCCGGTCGGCGATGTGCGACACCACGGCGAGGTTGTGCGAGATGAAGAGGTAGGTGAGACCGAGGCGCTGCTGCAGCTCGGTCATCAGGTTGAGGATCTGCGCCTGCACCGAGACGTCGAGCGCCGAGGTGGGCTCGTCGCACACCAGGAACTCGGGGTTGCCGGAGAGCGCGCGCGCGATCGAGATCCTCTGGCGCTGCCCGCCGGAGAACTCGTGCGGGTACTTCTCGCCGTCCTCGGGCGCGAGGCCGACCTGGCGCAGCAGCTCCGCGACGCGCGCGCCCTCGGCTTCCTTCGTTGCCGCGAGGCCGAGCACGCGGATCGGCTCGGCGACGATGTCGCGCACGCGCCAGCGCGGATTGAGGCTGGCGTAGGGGTCCTGGAAGATCATCTGCATGCGCCGGCGCAGCTTTGCGGCGTCGGTGTCGGGCGCGGTCAGGTCCTGGCCCTCGAACTCGATGCGCCCGCGCGACAGCGCGTACAGACCGACGATCAGGCGCGCGACGGTGGACTTGCCGCAGCCCGATTCGCCGACCAGGGCGAGCGTCTCGCCCTTCAGCACGTCGAAGGTGACGCCGTCGACGGCGCGCAGGATCAGCCGCGGGGCGCCCTCGACCACCCGGTTGAGCCAGGGTTTCGAGACGTCGAAGTCGCGGCCGACCTCGACCAGGCGGACCAGCCGTTGGCTAGCCATAGAGCCAGCACGAGGCCTGGGCGTTGCCCACGGGCAGCAGGTCGGGCCGCTCGGTTTCGCAGCGCGCGAAGCGCTTCGGGCAGCGTGGATTGAAGGCACAGCCCGGCGGGATCGCGGTCAATCGCGGCATGGCGCCGTCGATCTGCACCAGGCGGGCGTGCCGCTTGACGGCGCCGACCTTGGGGATCGAGCCCATCAGGCCCACGGTATAGGGGTGGTGCGGGCGCTGCAGGACCTCGCGCACCGGGCCGAGCTCGGCCAGGCGCCCGGCGTACATCACGGCGACGCGATCGGCGGTCTCGGCGATCACGCCCATGTCGTGCGTGATCAGCATCACCGCGGTGCCGTGATCGCGCGCCAGGCGCTTGAGCAGCGTGATGATCTGCGCCTGGATCGAGACGTCGAGCGCCGTGGTCGGCTCGTCGGCGACGATCAGGCGCGGCTCGGCGCACAGGGCGAGCGCGATCACCACGCGCTGGCGCATGCCGCCGGAGAACTGGTGCGGATAGTGTCCGATGCGCGCCTCCGGGGCGGGAATCCCGACTTCCGCGAGCAGCCGCAACGCGCGGCGCTGCGCCTCGTCCCGGGTCACGTCGAGGTGCGTGAGGATGGTCTCGACGAGCTGCTCGCCCACGGTGTAGAGCGGATTGAGCGAGGTGAGGGGATCCTGGAAGATGGCGCCGATGCGCCGGCCGCGGATCCGGCGCAGGCGGTCGCCGCGCAGCTGGTCGATGCGCTCGCCTTCGAGACGGATCTCGCCGGCGGCGATGCGCCCGGGCGGCTCGAGCAGGCCGATGATCGCCATGCCGGTGAGCGATTTTCCGGCGCCGGACTCGCCGACCACGCCGAGCACTTCGCCCGGGGCGATGGCGAACGAGATGCCGTCCACGGCGACCAGCGTGCCGCGGCGCGTCGGGAACTCGACGCGCAGGTCCTTGACCTCGAGGAGCGGCGCGGCGCTCACCGCAGCTTCGGGTTGAGCGCGTCGCGCAGCCAGTCGCCGAGCAGGTTTACCGCCAGCACCAGCACGACCAGCGCCAGGCCGGGGAAGAGCGCGATCCACCACTCGCCCGACAGCAGGAAATTGTTGCCGATGCGCACCAGCGTGCCCAGGGACGGCTGGGTCGGCGGCACGCCCACGCCGAGGAAGGACAGCGTCGCTTCGGTGATGATGGCGGTGGCGATGTGGATGGTGGCGATCACCAGCACCGGCCCGGTGACGTTGGGCAGCACGTGGCGCAGCATGATGGCGAGCGGGTGGCGGCCGATGACGCGCGCCGCCTGCACGTACTCCTTGCCCTTTTCCACCAGCGTCGAGCCGCGCACGGTGCGCGCGTACTGCACCCAGCCGGAAACGCCGATCGCCAGCACCAGCACGTAGACCGCGAGCTGGTCGTGCAGCTCGCGCGGCAGCGCGACGCGCGCCACGCCGTCGATCAGCAGCGCGATCAGGATCGCCGGGAACGAGAGCTGGATATCGGCCACGCGCATGATGAAGGCGTCCAGGCGACCGCCGAAATACCCCGACAGCAGACCCAGCGACACGCCCAGCAGCGCCGAGAACAGCACCGAGGCAACGCCCACCCCGAGCGAGATGCGGGCCCCGTACAGGATCGTCGACAGCACGTCGCGGCCCTGGTCGTCGGTGCCGAGCAGGTACCGCGTGGTGCCGCCCGCGGACCAGGCGGGCGGGGTGAACCCGTCGGACAGATTGAGCGTTGCGCTGTCGAAGGGGTTGTGCGGCGCGATCCACGGCGCGAGCAGCGCGCCGCCGACGCAGACGAACGTGAGCACCGCGGCCAGCAGGGCCACCGGCGAATGCCGGAAGCTCCACGCCAGGTCGTGGTCCCAGGCGCGCCGCAGCCTGCCTGCTACTGCGGACATCGCCCGCGCCTCCGGCGGCTCAGTCGACGCGCGTGTAGCTGGAGTTGTGCGAGTCGACCGCGTTATGCACGGCGGTGACGTTCTTCTTCATCGCCCAGGGCCGCAGCTGATGGTGCAGCGGCACGTAGTAGAAGTTGTCGCGCGTGGCGACCAGCGCCTCGCGCAGCATGGCATCGCGCTTCTTCGTGTCGAGCTCGATCTTGATGGCGTCCACCAGGGCGTCGATCTTCGGGTCGCTGATGCGCCCGAGGTTGAAGCTGCCGTCGGCGCCGGTGGTCTTGGTGCGCACCAGCGACTGCAGGGTGTAGTTGGCGTCGAAGTTGACCACGCCCCAGCCGAGCATGTAGGCGTCGTGGTCGAACTTCTGGATCTTCTGGATGAAGGTCGCCATCGGCTGGGCGTTCAGCTTCGCCTTCAGGCCGATGCGCGCCCACATGCCGACCAGCGCCTGGCAGATCTCCTCGTCGTTCACGTAGCGGTTGTTGGGGCAGTCCAGCCCGAACTCGAAGCCGCCGCCGTAGCCGGCTTCCGCCAGGAGCTTCTTCGCGCCTTCGACGTCGAGCGCGAGCGCCTGGTCGATGTCCTTGGAGTGACCGTGCACGCCGGGCGCGACCATGATCGCCGCGGGGATCGACAGGCCACGCATGGTCACGCGCCGGATGGCCTCGCGGTCCACGGCGAGGTTGAGCGCCTTGCGCACGCGCATGTCCTTGAACGGATTCTTGCCCTTGACGCTGGAGTACTTGAGCTCGTCGGAGTGCTGGTCCATGCCGATGAAGATGGTGCGCACTTCGTGGCCCTCGAGCACCTTCAGCTTGGGCTCGCCGCGCAGCCGCGTGACGTCCTGCGGCGGCAGGTCGGTGACCATGTCGACGTCGCCGGAGAGCAGGGCCGCGATGCGCGTCGCGTCCGCCTTGATCGGCGTGTAGATGATGTCGGTGACGTTACCCTCGCGCTTGTCCCACCAGTTCGGGTTCGCGGTGAACACGACGCGCTTGTCGGGCTCCCAGGTCTTGAGGATGTAGGGGCCGGTGCCGTTGGTATTGCGCGAGGCGAAGGACTCCTCCTTGGCGACGTAGTTCTGCACGTTCTCGGACTTGTTCTTCACCGACCAGGCCTTGCTCATGATGCGGAAGTCCGCGATGTTCCTGAGCAGCACGGGGTTGGGTCCCGAAAGGATGAAATCGACGGTGTAATCGTCGACCTTCTGCACCTCCTTCACGCCGCCGACGTAGACCTGCATGGTGCCCTGCGGCTGCATGATGCGGCCGTAGGAGAACACGACGTCGTCCGCGCTGAAGGGGCTGCCGTCGTGGAACTTCACGCCCTTGCGCAGCGTGAAGCGCAGCTGCGTCTCGGAGAGCTGCTGCCAGCCGGTCGCGAGCGCCGGCTCGATGGCGTAGGTCTTGGTGTAGCGCGTGAGCCCCTCATAGGTGTGGCGCAGGATGGAGCTGGTGGTGGCGTGGTTCTGCGAATGCGGGTCGAGCGTGAGGATGTCGTTCTGCGCGCCCCAGCGCAGCGTCGCGGCGTGCGCGGGCAGCGCGACCGCGACGAGCGCGGCGGCGATCAGGTGCTTGAGCTTCATGGCGTGTGGTCTCCCTTTACTTGAGTGGCAGCGATTCCTCGGCCAGCGCCGCGAGGTAGCCGGCGCCGAGCGGAATCACTTCGTCGTTGAAATCGTAGGTCGGATTGTGCAGGAAGCACCCGCCCGGAGCGCCGCCCTGGCCGAGAAACACGTAGGCGCCGGGCTTTACCTGCAGCATGTACGAGAAGTCCTCGCCGCCCATGGTGGGCTCATGGTCGGTGACGACGTGAGCCTTGCCGAATACCTTCTCCCCGACGTGCGCCGCGAAGCGCGCTTCTTTCTCGCTGTTGACGGTCGCCGGGTAACCGCGCCGGTACTCCATCTCGGCGCTGCCGCCCAGGCCGAGCGCCACGGCGTCCGCGATCTCGCGGATGCGCCGCTCGGCAAGGTCGCGCATCTCCGGCGTGAACGTGCGTACCGTGCCGATGAGCTCGACCTGCGCAGGGATCACGTTGAAAGCGCCGAGCTGGCTCGTCTGCATCGAGCACAGCGACACGACGAGGGCGTCCACGGGGTTGGCATTGCGGCTCGCCACGGTCTGCAAGGCGGTAATCACATGCGCGGCGATCACGACCGGATCGACGGCAAGGTGCGGCAGCGCGGCGTGGCCGCCGCGGCCGCGGATCTTCAGCTTGATCTCGTCGGTGGCGGCCATCATCGGGCCTGGACGCACCGCGATCTTGCCGGGCGGCAGCCCGGGCCAGTTGTGGATCGCATACACCGAGTCGCAGGGAAAGCGCTCGAACAGGCCCTCCTCGACCATCACGCGCCCGCCGCCGCCGCCTTCCTCCGCCGGCTGGAAGATGAGGTTCACGGTGCCGTCGAAATTGCGCGTCTGCGCGAGGTAGCGCGCGGCGCCGAGCAGCATGGTGGTATGGCCGTCGTGGCCGCAGGCGTGCATGCGCCCGGCGATCCTGGATTTGTGCGGCGTATCGCCCGTCTCGTTCATCGGCAGGCAGTCCATGTCG
>JBFFZT010000169.1:0-5166 GCA_041568535.1 Burkholderiales bacterium
GAAACAGCAGCACCCCGGAGAGCGCCGCGCCGACAATGAGCAGCGTTTTCATCGGGCGGGACTTTCCGGCGACTCGCGCGGCGCCGGCGCCGGCCGTGGCAGCGCAGGCGGCTTCGGCGGGATGAACAGAAAGCGCTTCCACTGCGACTCGAGGCGCAGCTCGCGATTGGTCATGGCGCTAACCTGCAGCGGTCGCGGCAGCTGCGCGGTGTCCAGGCGCATGCGCACCGCCACCTCGTACTGCGGTCCCGTGAGCGACACGGATCGCTCCAGCACCAGCCAGTTGCGCAGGCGCCGCATGACCTCGAGCGCTTCGTTCAGGGCGGCGAAGTTCTGGTGCAGCGCACCGCTCGACAGCCGGTACTGGCGCGACAGCGCATGATAGGAAAGCCTCCAGTGCGTCTGCCGCGACGCGGTGTTCTCGTCGAACCACCACCAGCGCGGTCGCGACATCTCGAACTCCACCACGAAGTGCAGCGGCACGCCGTTGGCCACCGCCTCATGCAGGCGCGGGCCGAACTCGAAGGCGAAGTCGGCGCTGAGCAGCAGCCCTTCCTCGGAGGCCGCGAGCCGCGCGTCGACGACGTCGATTTCGTCGGCACGCGCGCCCCCCGCGACCGCGCAGGCCAGTGCGACGACAAAGACCGAGCAGGTGGCGCTGATGCGCATCGCGCGCCGCGTCAGGCGGCTTTCTCTAGCAGACCGAAAAAGAAGCCATCGTGCTCGGCGCACGGCAGCAGTTGCGCCACCGCATCCGGCGGCAGCGCGCCGCGCCGCGCGCGCGGCGTGCGCGCGCCGAAAGCTTCCAGCACTGCATCGTTTTCTTCCCGGAAAACAGAGCAGGTGACATACAGCAATTTACCACCCGGCGCGAGGACCCGCCAAAGCGCATCGAGAATCGCCGCCTGGCGCTGCGCGAAGCCGCGTGCGTCGCCGGCGCGGCGCAGCCACTTGATGTCCGGGTGGCGCCGCGCGACGCCCGAACCGGTACAGGGCACGTCGGCCAGCACGCGGTCGAACGGGCGCTGATCCCACCAGGATTCGAGCGCCGTGCAATCCGCGGCGCGCACGTCGGCCGCAAGGCCGAGCCGCTGCAGCCCAGGTGCGATGCGCGCCGCGCGCGACGCATCGGCGTCGAGCGCCGTCACCTCGACGTCGGCAGTCTCGAGAATGTGCGCGCACTTGCCGCCCGGCGCGGCACAGGCGTCCAGAACACGCTGGCCGGGCGCCAGATCGAGCAGGCGCGCGCACTGCTGGGCGCCCGCGTCCTGCACCGAGATCAAGCCCTCGGCGAATCCGGGCAGGCGCGTCACCGGCACCGGCTTGTCCAGCAGAAGTGCGCTCTCGCCGACGCGACGCGCGGGCATTCCGGCCGCCGCCAGCTGCGCCAGGCAGGCTTCAGGTTGCGCGCGTCGACGATTGACGCGCAGACACATGGGAGGATGCGTGTTTCCCGCCTCGAGGATCGATTGCCATTGCTGCGGGTACTCGCGCTGCAGCGTTTCAATCCACCAGCGCGGATGCTGGTAGCGAGCTTCGCTGTCGGCCATCAGGCGACGCTCAAGCACCTCGCGGTTGCGCAGGTAGCTGCGCAGCGCGCCGTTGACGTAGCCGCGCGCCGGCCATTGCTCTAGCAGCCCGCACGCGCGCACCGCCTGGTCGACGACCGTGTACGCGGCGTAGCGCCCGCTCTCCAGTGCGTACAGGGCGCACCAGAGCAGCGCCTGCACCTGGGGTGCCGCATCCCCCTTGCGCGACAGAGTGCGCACCAGGGCATGCACCCTGCCGTAGCGGCGCAACGTGCCGTAGCACAGGTCGAGCACGGCGCTGCGCGCTTCGCCCCGCTCGAGCGGCGGATCCTCGAGGCTGCGGCCGGCCGCCACGCGTGCGGTCGCGCGCGCGGCCTCGGCCAGCGCCGGCGCGAGCGCTGCCATGCGCGTCATTGCAGCCGTTCGCCGCGGGCGATCGCGCAACCGCGCAGGAACTGCGCGGCGCCCAACCGCTTGCCGCCGGCGCGCTGCAGCTCGGTCGCAAGCAGCGCCTGATCGCCGCAGGCGACGAGCACCCCCGCGTCGTCGGCCGCGAGCACGCTGCCGGCGTCGCCATGACCCGCGCGCACCTGCGCGCGCCAGATCTTGACCGGCTCGCCGCGCAGCAGCGCCACGGCGCCCGGCGCCGGACGCAGGGCGCGCACCGCGCGCTCGATTTCCGCCGCGGGCCGCCGCCAGTCGATGGCCGCTTCGCGCTTTTCGATCTTGCGCGCATAGGTGACGCCTGCCGCGGGCTGCGGCACGGCGCGCGCGCGCCCGGCGGCCGCATCCTCGAGTGCGGCGACGATCATCCGCGCACCGAGCGCGGCGAGCCGGTCGTGCAGGGTCTGCGCGTCGTCGTCGCTCGAGATGGCGACGCGCTCCTGCGCGAGCGTCGGCCCCGTATCCAGACCCGCGTCCATGCGCATGATGGTGATGCCGGTTTCCCGGTCACCGGCGAGCAGCGCCCGCTGTATCGGCGCGGCGCCGCGCCAGCGCGGCAGGAGCGAGGCGTGGATGTTGAGCGCGCCCCCGGGCGCGACCTCGAGCGCCCATTGCGGCAGCAGCAGGCCGTAGGCTGCAACCACGAGCACCGCGGGCCGCGCCGCGGCGACGCGCGCGCGCGTCGGCTCGTCGCGCAGCGTCGCGGGCTGCAGGACGTCCAGGCCGTGCGCGAGCGCGAGCTGCTTGACCGCGCTTTGCGCGGGGCGCATGCCGCGCCCGGCGGGGCGGTCGGGTTGCGTCAGCACGAGCGCCACCTCGTGGCCCGCCTCGAGCAGCGCGGCGAGCGCGCGCTCAGCGAAGGCCGGTGTGCCCGCGAAGACGAGGCGCAGGAAAGTGCTAGGCGCCCGTGAGCGAGCGCCTCTAGGCGCTCTTGCGCAGCTGCTTGGCGAGCTTGGCGCGCACGCGCTGCTGCTTGAGCTGCGAGAGGTATTCGACGAACACCTTGCCCTTCAGGTGATCCAGCTCGTGCTGGATGCAGACCGCGAGCAGGCCCTGCGCCTCCAGCGTCAGCGGATTGCCGCTCTGATCGAAGGCGCGCACCTTGACGCGCTCGGCGCGCTCGATGATGTCGTAGACGTTCGGCACCGACAGACAGCCTTCCTCGATGTCGGACACGCCCGAGGCTTCGACGATCTCCGGATTGACCAGCACCACCAGCGAATCGCGGCGCTCCGAGACGTCGATGACGATGACCTGCTTGTGCACGTCGACCTGCGAGGCCGCCAGGCCGATGCCGGGCGCGGCGTACATGGTTTCGGCCATGTCCCGCACCAGGTTCTTCAGGGACTCGTCGAATACGGTGACCGGGGCGGCGGTCTTGTGCAGACGGGCGTCAGGGTAGCGCAGGATGTTTAGCAGGGCCATCGGAAGGGCAAATAGCGTTGCAAATTGAATAAATTAGATGCAGAATCTAAGGCGCTAGATAAACAGTTCGAGGTTTGTGCTACATTTGGATGGCAAAGGGGCATTTCAAGCCGGCCCGGGAACATGGATAAGGTTCGGGGGCACCATGCACGACCAATTGCGTAAGTCTATCACAGCGCTCGTTTTTGCCCTCAGCAGCCTGGCCTCCGGCGCAGCGCTGGCGCAGATCCCGCAGACCCCGATCGCGTTCAAGACAGATGCGCCCGACCGCTACATCGTCGTGCGCGGAGATACGCTGTGGGGCATCTCCGAGCGTTTCACGGATTCGCCGTGGCGCTGGCCCGAGATCTGGAACTTCAACCGTGAGCAGATCAGGAATCCGCACTGGATCTACCCGGGCGACGTGATCGTGCTCGATCGGGTGAGCGGCACGCTCTCGATCGCGGGTGCCGACGGCAAGCCTGCCGCACCGGACGCACCGGCGGCGCCGGGTACACCGGTTGCACCGGGCGCGCCGGGCGCGCCGGGCGATGGGAGCGTGGCAGGCGCCGTCCGCCCCGGTCTGGATGCCGGCGCTGCCGTCGGTACGGTCAAGCTCTCGCCGCGCGTGCGTGCCGAAAGCAGCGCGCGCGACGCGATTCCGAGCATCCCGCCGAGCGCGATAGAGCCGTTCCTGTCCCGGCCACTGGTTATCGAGCCGGACGGGCTCGATAACGCTCCGACCATCATCGCCACCGAAGAGAACCGCGTCATCATCGAGGCCGGGAACCAGGCCTACGTGCGCGGCATGGGAGACTCCAAGGAGGAGAACTGGTTCATCTACCGACGCGGCAAGCCCCTGGTCGATCCCGACACGAACACGACCCTCGGCTACGAAGCGATCTACCTGGGCACCGCGCGTGTCACACGCGCCGGCGATCCGGCGACCGTTCGCCTGACCACGGTGACGCAGGAAGTGGCACGGGGCGACAAGCTGCTCCCCGCGGGTGTACCCGAAGTACCCAAATACGCGCCGCATGCCCCGGCGGTGTTCATGCAGGGCCGGATCATCAGCATCTATGGCGGGCTCGGCAAAGTGGGCGAAGCCGGACCGCAGCAGATCATCACGCTGAATCGCGGACGCGCCGACGGCGTTGAAGTCGGGCACGTGTTCGCGCTGTACCGGCCGGGCGCTGTCATCACCGATGAGTCGGCGAAAGCCGCCGGCAAGCCGGCGACGTTCAAGCTGCCCGACGAGCGCTACGGCCTGGCCTTCGTGTTTCGCATCTACGACCGGGTCTCCTACGCGCTCGTGATGCGCATCTCCAAGCCGGTCAATCCGCTGGATGTCGTGCAGACGCCCTGACGCCTTGTCCGGCGTCGCTCGCCCGCAGGTAACCGCAGCACCGGGATGAGCCAAGACCCGGGCCTGGCGAGCTGGCTGCAGCTCACTCTAACGCCAGGTCTTGGGGCCGCCGCGATCCGCGGTCTGCTCACGGAGTTCGGTCTGCCCGAGAACATCCTGGCGGCGCCCCGGGCGCAGCTGGAGCGCAGCGCCGGGCCGGCTGCCGCCGCCGCCCTGCTGCGCGGCGAGCAGACCGCAGCCGCCGTCGAGCGCGCGCTGCGCTGGGCGCAAGCGCCGGGCCATGCCGTCGTTACCCTGGCAGACGCCGTCTACCCCCGACTGCTCCTCGAGATCGCCGACCCCCCGCCGCTCCTCTACGCGGTCGGTCGGCTCGAGCTACTGGCGCGGCCCGCCCTCGCCATCGTCGGCAGCCGCAACGCGACC
>JBFFZT010000170.1:0-5163 GCA_041568535.1 Burkholderiales bacterium
AAGTCCTTCGGCGCCCTCGAGGTCCTGAAGGGCATCGACCTCGCCGTCGCGAAGGGCGAGCTGGTGTTCGTGATCGGCCCGTCGGGCTCGGGCAAGAGCACGCTATTGCGCTGCTGCAACCGGCTGGAAGAGCCCAGCTCGGGCTCGATCCGCGTCGAGGGCATCGACGTGATGGCGCCGGGGACCAACATCAACGCCGTGCGCCGGCGCATCGGCATGGTGTTCCAGTCGTTCAACCTCTACCCGCACCTCGATGCGCTCGGCAACGTCACGCTGGCCCTGCGCAAAGTCGTCGGCCAGCCGCGCGCCGAGGCCGAGCGCGCCGGGCAGCAGGCGCTCGCGCGCGTCGGCCTCGCCGAGAAGGCGAAGAGCTTTCCCAACGAGCTCTCCGGCGGCCAGCAGCAGCGCGTGGCGATCGCGCGCGCGCTGGCGCTCGAGCCGGCGATCCTGCTGTTCGACGAGCCCACCTCGGCGCTCGACCCGGAGCTGGTGGGCAGCGTGCTCGCGGTGATGCGCGAGCTGCGCGAATCGGGCATGACCATGGTGGTGGTGAGCCACGAGATGCGCTTCGCGAGGAGCGCCGCCGACCGCGTGATCTTCATGGACCACGGCCTGATCGTCGAGCAGGGCCCGCCGGACAAGCTCTTCAACCGCCCCGAGCACCCGCGCATCCGCGACTTCATCGCCAGCATCGAGCACTGAACGATGCAGCTCGAGCGCCTCGCCGACACGTTCTTCAACCTGCAGGTGATGCAGCAGTACCTGCCGAAGATCGTCGAAGGGTTTTTCGTCACCATCCAGATCGCCCTTGCGGTGGTGCTCGCCGGCATCGCCACGGGCCTCGCGCTCGCGCTGGTGCGCGCGTTCCGCATCAAGGCGGTGAATTTCTTCATCATCCTCGGCGTGGACGTGCTGCGCGCGCTGCCGCCGCTCGTGCTCATCATCGGCTTTTATTTCGCGTTGCCCACGATCGGCATCCGCATGTCGGCCTGGGTGGCGACCTGGCTCGCCCTGTCGCTGGTGCTCGCGGCCTTCGCCGAGGAGATCTTCTGGGCGGGCATCCTCGCCGTGCCCAAGGGGCAGTGGGAGGCGGCGCGCTCCACGGGGCTCACTTTCGTGCAGACGCTCACCGACGTGGTGATGCCGCAGGCGGTGCGCCTCACCATTCCGCCGCTCACCAATCGGACGATTGCCATCACCAAGGGCACCGCGCTCGGCGCCGTCGTCGCCGTGGGCGAGATTCTCTACCAGGCGCAGACCGCGTACTCGTTCTCCTACAACCCCTCGCCGCTGGTGCTCGGGGCGGCGGCCTACCTGATCCTCTTCATCCCGGTGGTGTACTTCGGCCGCTGGGTCGAGACGCGCTTCGCCTGGAAGCGCTAGCGCCATGGACCGGCTCATCCACAGCTTCTTCAACCTCGAGATCCTGGCGCAGGCCTGGCCGTTGCTGCTCGCCGGGTTCTGGATGACGGTGAAGCTGACGCTCGTCGTGGTGCCGCTCGGCCTGGCCGGCGGGCTGGTGGTCGCGCTGTGCTCCACTTCGCGCAGCCGCATCGTGCGCTGGCTGACCGTGATCTACGTGGACTTCTTCCGCGCCTTCCCGCCGCTCGTGCTGCTGATGTTCATCGCCTTCGGCATGCCGTTCCTCGGCTTCGACCCGGGCGCCTTCGTCGCGGTGGCGCTCTCGTTCCTCTTGAACACCTCGAGCTACTACGGCGAGATCTTCCGCGCCGGCATCGAGTCGATCACGCGCGGCCAGCATGAGGCGGCGCGCTCCACGGGCCTTTCCGGCCCGCAGACCATGGCCTACGTGGTGCTGCCGCAGGCGGTGAAGAACGTGGTGCCGGATCTCGTTTCGAACACGCTGGAGGTGATCAAGCTCACGTCCCTGGCGAGCGTGGTGGCGCTGCCCGAGCTCCTCTTCGCCGCGCGCCAGGCGCAGTCGGTGACCTACAACGCCACGCCGATCATCGCGGCGGGTATCATCTACCTCGTCTGCCTGTGGCCGCTGGTGCGGCTGCTGAGCCGCTTCGAGCACCGCCAGATCGCCCTGCACTGATATGAGCCAGCGCATCCTCGTCATCAATCCGAACTCCACCGAAGCCGTGACGCGCGGCATCGACGAGGCTTGCGAGCCGCTGCGCCTTCAGGGCGGCCCGGGCATCGATTCCGTGACGCTGAAGGAAGGCCCGCCGGGCGTGGAGACGCAGCAACACGTGGACGGCGTGGTGGCCCCGCTGATCAACCTGGTGCGCGCCAAGGAAAAGGACTACGACGCCTTCGTCATCGCCTGCTACAGCGACCCGGGGCTGCACTCGATCCGCGAAGTGACGAAAAAGCCCGTGCTCGGCATCTCCGAGTGCGGCATCCTCACCGCGCTGACGCTCGGGCAGAAATTCGGCGTCATCGCCATCTTGAAAGAATCCATCGCACGGCATCTCAGGTATGTCGGTGCCTTGGGCGTGTCCGAGCGCATGGCGGGCGAGCTGCCGGTCGGGCTGCCGGTGACCGAGCTCTCGGACGAGAAGAAGACCTTCGGCCGCATGGTCGAGGTCGGCATAGCGCTGCGCGACACGCACGGCGCGGACGTGGTGGTCATGGGCTGCGCCGGGATGGCGCGCTACCGCAAGCCCCTGCAGGACGAGATCAGGATCCCGGTGGTCGAGCCGACGCAGGCCGCGGTGGCGATGGCGCTGGCGCGCGTGCGCCTGAACTGGGCAGGGCTCTAGTCGGGCAACACGCCCGGGAGGTTGAACCGCTGCCGCGTGGTGCAGTAGCGGTTGGCGAACAGGCGCCCGATCGGCTTGTAGTGCTCCTCCGAGACGCGCTTGGACACCGGGTCGATCACGCCCTCGCGCGCGTGCACGAGGAGAATCTCGCCGATCACCATCTCGCGGCCGCTGCCCCATTCGAGGCGCCGCTCGACCTTGCACTCCAGGCACGCCGCAGCTTCGGCGATGCGCGGATGGCGCACGAGCTGCGCCCTGGCCTGGGTGAGGCCGGTCTTCTCGAACTCGCTCTCGTCCTCGCCGTACTCGAAGCTCGAGCGGTGCATGGCGTCGGCGGTGGCCTCGTCCACCAGGTTCACCACGAACTCGCCCGTGGCCTGGATGTTGGCGAGCGAGTGCTTGAGCTTGCCGTCGGTGCGCCGGTTGAAGCTCACCATGCACAGCGGCGGCTCCTCGCTGAACACGTTGAAGAACGAGAACGGCGCGCAGTTGGCGACGCCCTTCGCATTCACCGTGGAGATCCACGCGATCGGCCGCGGGATGACCAGGCCGATGAGCAGCTTGTAGCGCTCGATCGGCGGCAGCTCGGCGATGCGCAGGTCCATCACTCGTTCGCGGGCGTGACTTCCGCCCCGACCCGCTCGACGATCATCTTGTAGTGCTCCGGCCGCCGGTGCGCGGCGAAGTTGAACATGGTCCGCTTCAGGTTCGCCGCGAGGTCGATGTCGCAGTTGTAGCAAATCACTTCATCCTCCTCGGTCTGGCTCTTCACCGCGATCTCGCCCGAGGGCGCGACGATGAGCGAGTGGCCGAACATGCGGTAGCCGTCCTCGTGGCCGCACTTGGCGGTCTCGACGAGCCAGGTCGCGTTCTGGAACGCCATCGCCTGCGCCATGATCAGGTGGTGGTGCACCCGCAGCGCCGGCGGCTCCGGGTAGTGCAGGTTCTCGGTGGGGGTGTTGAAGCCGAGCGCCACGATCTCGGCGCCCTGCAGCGCGAGCACGCGGAACGCCTCGGGCCAGCGCCGGTCGTTGCAGATCAGCATGCCGGTGATGGTGTCCAGGTAGCGCCAGACGCGAAAGCCGAGGTCGCCGACCTCGAAGTACTTCTTCTCCAGGTGCTGGAACGCGGCCTTGGGCTTGTGGTCGGCGTGCCCGGGCAGGTGCACCTTGCGGTACTTGCCGACGATCGCGCCATCCGGGCCGACCAGCACCGCGGTGTTGAAGCGCCGCAGCTTGCCCTTCTCCTCGGTCAGCTCGCCGTAGCCGATGTAAAAGCCGATGCCGAGCTTCTTCGCCTCGTCGAACAACGGCTGCGTCTCGGCCGAGGGCAGCGTGCGCTCGAAGTACTTCGCGTCGACCTCGGCCTGGTCCTCCATCCACCAGCGCGGAAAGAAGGTGGTGAAGGCGAGCTCGGGAAACACCACGAACTTCGCGCCCATGCCGTGCGCTTCGCGCAGCAGCGCGACCAGGCGCTTCGTGGCGTCCACACGGGTGTCTTTGCGGTGCAGCGGCCCCAGCTGGGCGGCGGCGATCTTGAGATGTCTTGCCATGGGGAATCCTAGAGTTGCAAAGGGGTGTTCCAGGCGGCGAGCTGCGCCATCTCGGGCACCTGCCGCCCGAGCGGCTCGAGCGCCGCGCTCGGTGCGCGCGCGAGGAACTGCCCGCGCCCGCGCTCGGCGCTCAGCTTGCCGTCATCGACGATCACTTCGCCGCGCGAGAGCACGGTCACCGGCCAGCCCTTCAGCTCGCGCCCCTCATAGGGCGTGTAGCCGGTCAGGTCGTGCACCAGATCCTTCGTGATGCGCACCTTCTTCTCCGGATCCCAGATCGCGAGGTCGGCGTCGGCGCCGACCGCGATCACGCCCTTTCGCGGCGCGAGGCCGTAGATCTCGGCGTGGCGCGTGGCGGTGAGCTGCACGAACTCGTCGAGCGTGATGCGCCCGGCCTGCACGCCGAAGGTGAAAAGCAGCGGCAGCCTGAGCTCCAGCCCCGGCACGCCGTTCGCCATCTCCTTGAAGGTGGTGGCTTCGCCCTTGGGGAGCTTGCCCTTCGCGTCCATGGCATAGGGCGCGTGATCCGACGAGTACACCTGCAGCGCGCCGTCCTTCAAGCCCTGCCAGCAGGCTTCCTGCGCGGCCTTGTCGCGCGGCGGCGGCGAGCAGCAGAAGGCCGCGCCCGCGAGGCCGATGTCGATGTCCTTGGCGGTGAGGAACAGGTACTGCGGGCAGGTCTCGCCGTACACCTTCAGGCCGCGGGCGCGCGCCTGGCGGATCGCCTCGATGCCCTCGGGCGTCGAGACGTGCACGATGAGGATCGGGCAGTCGACGAGTTCGGCGAGCGCGATCACGCGCTGGATCGCCTCGGATTCCGAGCCGCGCGTGTGGCAGATTGCGTGATAGCGCGGTGCGGTGTTGCCCTGCGAGAGCATGCGT
>JBFFZT010000171.1:0-5156 GCA_041568535.1 Burkholderiales bacterium
ACGCTCGCGACTGCGGTGAAGACGTGGACGGAACCATCTCCCCGCACTGTCAGCGAAGGGAGGTGATACATCTCCGCGATCTCCTCAGCTGCAACCCGGTTAAACGCATCGCTGTAGCGTTCCAGGAAACGGATGATCTCTTTTTCGAGCACGCTAGTCCTCCACTATGAAGTCTTCGACGTCGTCCGTGTCCGCTGCCCAGCGGGTCAGACCTCGCGCAGGAACCTTGCAATCTCGTCATTCACGGGATCCGGGTGCGTGACAGGAGCCATGTGGCCAAACCCCGGAAAGCGGACCACCCGAACGCGGGGCAGTGTGGCGAGTAGAACGCGGGCGACCGACTGAGCCGATTCAGGGGACTTTTCGCCAACCATGTACAGCACGGGGATCTGCAATTCCGCAAACGCTCGAGTCGGCGTCAGTTCCTTGAACAGGGCGTTGTACCAATGCCGTACGTTGACTACCGATTCAGCGATCGGCACCTGGCGCTGCGCAGGGATCGCGTCCCAACTTCCTCGCCCCATCCAGAAGTCAATGAAGCGCTTCGCAGCTTCTTCTCGTTTGCCCGCGCTCAATGCAGCCTCGGCGGCGAAGACCGTGTCTCGTATTCCGTCCACGCCGTTGGGATGCGGGCTCTGCTGCTCGACGACCGCGAACAGGGTCGGTTCGTAGAGGGCGAGCGCGCGCACGCGCGACCTGTAACGCAGGGCGACAAGGAGCGCGACTGCACCACCGTAAGAGTGGCCGACCAGGTGGAAACTGTCTCCCGCGGCCTTGACTACAGGGTCGAGGAGGTCAAGCTCATCCTCGAGGCACATGTCCCTGCCGGCAGTCCATTTTGGACTCTTCCCTGAATTCCAGCAGTCGGGGGCAAGTACGCGGTGCGTGCCGGACACCTTGTCCATGAGTCCTCGCCACTGCGTGGACGAGCTCGCGTTCGCGTGGATGCAGACTACAGCGGGACCCGCGCCAGATTCGCGGACATAGGGCTGGAGGTTGGGCATGGTGGTCTGGCGGACGCGCACTGCGACCTCTAGCGTGACGCTACGCCGCGCCGCACGGTGGCGCAACCCTTGGAGGGCCGCGGCTAGTACAGGACGGCGAGCAGCTGCTCCAGCGCCGCGCGCCGCTCGGGCGGCGTGGGCGCGAGCAGGTTCTCGCGCTGCAGGATCTCGAGCAGCTTGCGCGGCGCGACGTCCTTGTAGCCGACGATCTCGACGTGCCCGGCGCCGACTTCGACGTTGGTGAGCTGCGCATACCGGTCGACGATGGGGTGGTACTGCTCGGCGAGGGTGAAGATGAAGTCGCTCTCGAGGCAGCTGCCGTCGACGCTTCGCCGCCGGCACGTATCGCGCTCGTCGGTGACCACCTTGAGGTAGCGCTGCACCGAGGGCAGCAACGGGCCCGGCCGGCGGATGAAGTCGGAGTGCTTGGTGATCTCGAACCAGTTGTCGCCGGTGATCATCCAGCACATTCCCGGCACCGCGCCCAGGCTCAGCCAGTGCACGGCGGCGACCCCGCAGGTGCTCGCCACCGCGATGCCGGAAAGCGGCGCCGACACGGTGGCAAGCCGCAGCCTGGCGTCTGCGCTGCGCCACAAGCCGGCGCGCTCGGCCTCCAGCGCCTTGCGCGCCACCAGCCCGCCCATGCTGTGGCCGATGACCGTGATGTCGCGCCCGCGCACGTGGCCGGCGAGCTCATCGAGCGCGCCGATCAGCTGGCGCGAGCTCACCATCAGGCTGTCGCGGTCGTCGTAGCTGAAGCACACGGCCTGCTGGCCATGGAACGCGTAGAGCTGCGCGAGCGCGCGGAAATGCCCGGCCGAGCCGTTGCAGCCGTGCACCAGCACGGTCATCGGGTGGTTCGAATTGAAACGCAGCGTGCGGTCGGGCGAATCGGTGCACGGACCCAGGCGCGGGATGCTGAGCGCCGTGTCCGGCGCGGGCAGGCGCCCGGGCTCGAGCGGCTGCGGGTCGGGCACGTGCGGGGGCGAGAGCGCGCAGCCGGCCAATGCGAGGACAAGCACGAGCCACACCCTGGACATGGCCGCGTTCCCTGCCCTAGCGATCCTTGGGCTTGTCCGCCGGCGGCGGGCTCTGGGTTCCTTCCGGCTTCTTGTAGTCGCCGATCACGCTCTTCAGCGGGCAGGCGGAGAACGCCGGGCACTTCTTGCAGCCTACGGCGAGGGCGACGGGACAGAGAGTCATGGCAGTCCTCCTTCGATGTCAGCGGCCGCGGGGGCCCCGCACCGCCGGGTTGAGGCGCTCGATGTCGGCACGCACCTGCTGCTGGCTGCGCTCGTAGACGATTTCGCGCCCCATGGCGCTGCCGGCGTAGGCGAGGCCGTTGCGCGTCGGCGTGAGCGAGCAGCGCACGTTGTGCACGCCCTCGCCCAGCACCACCGTGATGACCTCGGCGCGCTTGCTGAACACCACCACGTCGAGCGTCTGGCCGGTGGCGGTGACGCGAACCTTGATTTTCTCGTCGTGCATGCCGACGCCTACTCTACAGGGTTGCGCGAAAGCGCAGGTAGTCCAATGCGCTGCGCTCCGGCTGCTCCAGCATCGGCACGTGCCCGACCCCCTGCATCATGACCACCTCGGACTTGATGAGCAGCATCTGCAGGATGCCCGCGGTGCCGGGATGCAGCACCCGGTCCTGCTGGCCCCAGACGATGAGCGTGGGCACCGCCAGGCCGCGGATGCGCTCTTCCACCGAGTCGGCGGCGAGCTGCTTGAAGACGCGCTCCTCGAGCGCGTAGTTCTTGATGCGCTCCTGCGCCACCACGTCGAGGAAAGGCCGCGGGATCATCAGCGGCTTGGCCGTCACCATCGCCACCAGCTGCGCGAAATCGTCCTCGTCCTGCACCAGCAGCGGGTTCTCGCCCGTGTCCGTCATGCGCTTGCGCAGCTCGCTCGGCGGCGCGCTCCACACGCCCGCGGCGCTCAGCAGCCACAGGCTCTCCACCTCGTTCGGGTACAGCGCGGCGTAGGTGAGCGCGATGTGCCCGCCCATGGAATTGCCGCCGAGGTGCAGCTTCGATACGCCCAGCGCGCGCGCGAACGTGCGCAGGCGCTCGGCCTGGGCGCGCGGACCGTAGTCGGCCTGCGGCGGCTTCGCGGACTCGCCGAAGCCGGCGTGGTCGGGGATGATGACGCGAAAGTGCGGCGTGAGGTACTTGGCGACGCGCGTGAAATTGTCCTTGTTGGCGCCGAAGCCGTGCAGCAGCAGGAGCGGGGCGCCCTGGCCGCCCTCGAGGTAGACGTAGCGCAGGCCGCCGGCGACGGTGATCTCCTTGCGCTCGAGGCCGGCGAGGCGCCGCTCGTACTCGAACGCGGCGCGCACCGCGCGCTCCGGCGCGGTGGTGTACAGGTACACACCCGCGCCCAGCACGAGCGCGCCGAGCACGCCGAGGGCGCCCAGGATCCACTTCAGAGCGCGCATCAGCCGAAGTGCCCGATACCGCGCGCCATCATGGCGGCGCAGGCGATGATCAGGACGATGCCGATCAGCTCGAAATGCATCAGGCGCAGCAGCCGGCGCCGGCGCGCTTCGCTCAGCGCCGGCACCTGGCCCTGCCGCAGCGCCCTGCGCCAGGACATGAACTCGAGCGTCGGCGGCACCGACAGCAGAGCCACGCCGAGGAACAGCAGCAGCTTGGCGAGGAACGGCCAGCTGTGGAAGTAGTAGCTCGGGCCCTTCTCGAAGTAGAACACGCGCAGCAGCCCGGCGAGCAGCACCACGCCCGAGGAAATGCCGAACAGCATGTCGGTCACCTGCAGGCGGCGCGCGCTCGAGCGGGTGAGCTCGCCCCGCAGCAGCACGAACTCGATGGCCAGCGTCGCCACCACGGTGAACGCCGCGAGGTGGTGCACGACCGCGAACAGCGTGCTCACGCCGGCGCTACTTCCTCGGCCCGCCAACGAGCAGCAGCACCACGCCGATGGCGATCGCGCCCACGCCCGCCCACACCGGCACGTTGACGCGCTCCTTCGCCTTCACCGACAGCTGCACCGGGCCGAGCTTCACGTCGCGCCGCTCCTTGGTATAGGTGAAGCCGCCGTACACGAGCCCGAGGGTGCCGGCGACAATCAGGGCGACGCCGAAAAGCTTCTTCATGGCGCCCATTATTCCATCGCGGGGGGCGCCGCGCGCGGCCGGAAGCGCGGCCAGTGCCGCAGCGCGGTGCGCTCGGCGACGTAGATGGCGGCCGCGCCGGCCATGCCGAGGCCGAGCGCGGCGAGCAGCAGCCCCTGGCTCTGGCGCAGGTAGGCGAGCGTGGCGAGGGCCACGCAAACGGCCACCGTGCCCACGACGAGCAGCGTCTCCGCCCGGTGCACGTTGACCTGCAGGCGGCCCAGGCAGTGCGGGCAGTCGACGTCCATGCGCGCGATGAGCGAGCGGCTCGCCTTGCTCGAGGCGAGGTCGCGCTTGCAGAGCGGGCAGCGGTAATCCATCGGCGCTCAGGGCCCGTCGGTCAGGTCGCGCGCCGCGAACTCGCGCTTGCACTGCGCGCAGTGGTAGCGCCGGCGCTCCAGCAGCGCGGCGCCGCGCGCGCGCTGCCGCGGCCGCAGCGCGAGCCAGGCGATGAAGGCGATGAGGGCGAGCGCGGCATACAGCTCGCGCGTCTCGGCGCCGGCCCACAGGAACGCAAGGAACAGCGCGAGCGCGGCCCAGCGCAGCATGTCGACCAGGATGTAGCGCAGCGCGCCGCTCGCGGCATCCGGCGGGTCATCGTAGCGCAGCAGGAATCCGCACTTCGGGCACAGCTTGGCGTCCAGCATGCGGCCAAGCTACGCCCGCACCCGCGCGCCGGCAACTGCCGGCGTGCGCCTAGACGATGTCCAGGTGCTCGATGCCCTTGGACAGGTCCTTGTCCTTGGCTTCCTTGCCGTGCAGCTTGATGGCAAGGCGCACCTCGTTGGTCGAATCGGCGAAGCGCAGCGCGTCCTCGTAGCCGATGCGCCCCTGCTCGTAGAGATCGAACAGCGCCTGGTCGAAGGTCTGCATGCCCAGCTCTTTCGACTTCTTCATGATCTCCTTGATCTCGTGCACCTCGCCCTTGAAGATCAGGTCGCTGATCAAGGGAGAATTGAGCATCACCTCCACCGCCGCGGCGCGCCCGCGCCCTTCCTTCACCGGGATCAGGCGCTGCG
>JBFFZT010000172.1:0-5154 GCA_041568535.1 Burkholderiales bacterium
CGGCCGCGCATCGTGCCCCTGTATCCGCAGTACGCGCGCAGCACGACGGAGTCGATCCGCGACGTGGTCGGCCCGGACGCCGACTTCGTCGAGCAGTTCCACGACCATCCGGACTACATCGCCGCGCTCGCCGCGCTGGTCGAGGAGCGCCCCGACGTCCTGGTGATGAGCTTTCACGGTCTGCCGCAGCGCTCGGTCGAGCGCGGCGACCCGTACCAGAAGCAGTGCCTGCGCACCGCAGGGCTGCTGGCCGACGCCTTGCAGCTGCCGGCCGAGCGCTACCGCGTCACCTTCCAGTCCCGCTTCGGCCCGGCGAAATGGCTGCAGCCCTACACCTCGGACGTGCTGGCCGAGCTCGGCAAGGCGCGCACGCGCCGCGTGCACGTGATCTGCCCCGGCTTCGTCGCCGATTGCCTGGAAACGCTGGAAGAGATCGCCCTCGAGGGGCGGGACATCTTTGCCGGCGCGGGCGGCGGCGAATACCGCGCGCTGCCCTGCCTCAACGAATCGCCGCGCTGGATCGAGGCGCTGGCGAAGATCGCTACTTCTTCTTCTCGGGCCTGACCTTCTCGTCGACTTTCTTGTGCCCCTTTTCCACGGTGCGGTTCACCGTGGTGGCGGCGCGGTCGACGCCGCGGCCGGCGGCCTTGACGCCGCGCTCGATCGCCTTGCCGGCCGTGCCCAGCCCGCGCTCCACGGCGTTGTCCGCGGCCTGCGCTGGCAGCACCGCAAGCAGTAGCGCCAGAATCCAGAGCCTCATCTTCGCCTCCTAGCCGCGCGCCGCGAGCTGCATGTTGGCCTGCATCAGGCGCTCGATCAGCACGCGCATGAACGCCTTGTTGAGGCTCACCTGGCAGGCGTCGGTGGCCGCGCGCAGGGCCTCGGCCTTGATCTCGATGACCGTGACGTTGCCGACGGCGGTAATGGTGGTGGTGCGCCGCTGGACGTGCTCGGTGAAGTACAGGATCTCGCCGAAGCAGCCGCCGGGCTTGACCGTGTTCAGCTGCTTGCCCGAGAGCGTGACGCTCACCTCGCCCGCGATCAGCAGGTAGAAGCTGTCGCCGTGATCGCCCTCGCGGATCAGCACCGTGCCGGCGGGAATCCTCTTCCAGGCGCCGATGCGCACCACCTCCCACAGCGCGACGTCGCCGAAGCCCTCGAAGAACGCCAGCTGCCGCAGCTCGTTGAACTTCGCCGAGTCCGAGAGCGTGTCGCCCACCAGCGTCAGCGTGGTGAACGCCTGGCTCAACTCCTTGCCGAAGTCGAGCCACGAGCGATAGCGCCCGGCTGGCTCCTTGTGGATGGCGGTCATCACGATCTTGTCGAGCAGCGGCGGCAGCTCGGGCCGCAGCAGCGCCGGGCGCATCGGCGGCGTGTGCATGATGGCGTAGGTGAGCGCCGCCTGGGTCGTGGCCTGGTACGGCAGGCGCCCGGTGAGCAGGCGATACATGGTGACGCCCAGCGAGTAGATGTCGGTCTGGTGCGTCAGCGGCTCCACGCGCATCTGCTCGGGCGACATGTAGGCGGGCGAGCCGATGGCCGAGAGCTGCGTGGTCTCCGGGCCCAGGCGCTGCTGGAACGAGGCGCCGAAGTCGCTCACCTTGGTCTCCCCCGCCGCCGACAGCAGGATGTTCGCCGGCTTGATGTCGCGATGGATGACGCCGTGCTGGAAGGCGTACTCCAGCGCGCGGATGCACTTGAAGATGATCTCCACCACCTTGTCGAGCGGCAGCAGCGTCGCCACGTCGGCGTGCGCGTCGAGCGCCGTGCCCGCGACGTACTCCATCACCAGGTAGCTGTGGTCGGGCTCGGCCACGGCGTCGAGGATGTCGACGATGTGCGGATGATTGAGCTTGCCGGCGAGCGAGGCTTCCGCGAGGAACGCCTTGTGCATCATGCGCTCGGTCTGCGGGTCGGCGTTCTGGTCGAACATGAACACCTTGATCGCCACTTCGCGGTCGGCAAACGGGTCGCGCGCGAGATAGACGTGGCTGGTGGCGCCGCGCCCGATCTCGCGCAGGATCGGGTACTTGCCGAGCTGTACCTGCGGCTCGACGTTCAGCGCCGCGCGCTCGCGCTCGCTAGGCTGCGAGGACGGCATTGGACTGCGCCGCGATGAAGCCGCTGATCGCCTGCAGCAGCTCGTGCTCCGGATAGGGCTTGCCGAGGAACGCGTTCACCCCGAGCTGCGCCGCCTGGTTGCGGTGCTTCTCGGCAGTGCGCGAGGAAATGACGATGATCGGCACGTGGCGCGTGCGCGGGTCGGCGCGCACCTGCCGCGTCAGGTCGAAGCCGTCCATGCGCGGCATCTCGATGTCGACCAGCATCACCGCCGGCACCACATCCTTCACCTGCTCGAGGGCGTCGACGCCGTCCTTGGCGGTGAGCACGCGGTAGCCTTCGCGCTCCAGCAGGCGGGCGGTGATCTTGCGCACCGTGAGCGAGTCGTCCACCACCATCACCACCGGCAGCTCGGTCGGCTGCGGCGCGGCGGGCGCGGCAGTGCGCTCCGGCGCCAGGCGCGCGCGCTGCGCCAGGGTCACCGGGTTCACGATCAGCACGATACGGCCGTCGGCCAGCACGGTCGCGCCGGAGACGCCCGGCACCCGGGCCAGCTGGGGCCCGATGCTCTTGACGACGATTTCCTGGTTGCCGACGAGCTCGTCGACGTGCAGGGCGATGCGCTGCATGCCGCTGCGCAGCAGGAGCACGGAGTGATACCCCTGCGCCACCGCGGGCGCGCCGCCGCCCAGGAGCTGGCCCAGGCCGTGCAGCGGGTAGGCGCGCTCCTGGAACTCGATCTCGCCGGCGGCGAAGTGCGCGCCCAGCGCCTCCGAGCGCAGGCGCAGGACCTGCTCGACCATGGCCGCAGGCACCGCGAGCACGCTGCTGCCGGCACGGATCAGCACCGCCTGCGTCACCGCCAGGGTGAGCGGCAGGTAGATGGTGAACGTCGTGCCGCTGCCAAGCGCGCTCGTCACGTCGATGCGCCCGCCGATCGCAGTGACCTCGCTTTTCACCACGTCCATGCCGATGCCGCGGCCGGCCAGCTCGGTGACCTCGTCGGCGGTGGACAGGCCGGACACGAAAATGAGCTGCGTCAGCTCGGCCACGTCGGGCGCGGCGCCGGCCGGCAGCAGCCCGCGCGCCTCGGCCTTGCGCCGCAGCGCCTCCAGGTCGAGGCCCGCCCCGTCGTCGCTGACGGTGAGTACGATTTCGTTCGCTTCCTGGCGCAAAGTCAGCGCAATGCGCCCGCTCTCGGGCTTGCCGGCGGCAAGGCGCGCGGCCGGCGTCTCCAGCCCGTGCGCCAGCGCGTTGCGCAGCATGTGCTCGAGCGGCGCGCCGATGCGCTCCAGCACGCTGCGGTCGAGCTCGACCTGGCTGCCCTGGATCTCGAGCTCGGCCTTCTTCTCCAGCTCGCGCGTGGTCTGGCGCACGATGCGGTACAAGCGCTCGTCGAGGATCGAGAACGGCACCGCGCGCATGCGCATCAGCTCCTGCTGCACGTCGCGGCTGATGCGCGACTGGTGCGTGAGCGCGGCGTCGGTCTCGCCGAGGCTCTTCAGCAGCGCCTGCTGGATCGAGGTGGCGTCGTGCAGGCTCTCCGCCATCAGGCGCGTGAGCTCCTGCAGCCGCGTGTAGCGGTCGAATTCCAGCGGGTCGAAATCCCGGTCGCGCTCCTCGAGCACCGACAGGCGCGACTGCATCTGACTGTCGGCCTGAATCTCGACCTCGCGCAGCTGGCCGCGCAGCCGCGCGATGCTGTCGGTCAGGTCGCCGATCGACTGCTTGACCGTGCGCAGCTCGCCCTCGATGCGCGAGCGCGCGATGCTCACCTCGCCCGATTCGTTGATCAGGTGATCGAGCGTGTCGGCATTGATGCGCAGCATGGTCGCCGGGCTGGGCAGCGGCGGCTCGGCGCGCGCGGGCGCCTGCGCCGCGCCCGCCGGGGCTTCCGGCGCCGGCGCTTCCGCCCCGGAGGTCATGCGCTCGAGGTCGAGGCTGAGGCGGTCCATCTTCTCTTCCAGCTCGACGAACAGTTCCGGGGTGAGCGCGTCGGCTTCGATCGCCGCCTCGATGCGGCTTTCCATGATGTGCGTCAGCTCACCCAGCCGGATCGCGCCCGCCATGCGCGCGCTGCCCTTGAGGGTGTGCAGCGCGCGCTGCAGCGACTGCTGCACCCGCTCATCCGCGGGGCTCGCCTTCCAGTCGCGCAGGTCGCTGCCGATCAGCGGCAGCAACTGCTGCGCTTCCTCGACGAAGATCGGCAGCAGCTGCGGGTCGATGTCGTCCCGCATGACGCGCTTCTCGCGCCCGCCGGCCTCGGCGGCGGGCTGCGGCCGTGGCGGCGCGGCCGGCGCCGGCTTGGGCGCGGGCGCCCGCAGCCGCGTCACCAGCTCGCGCAGCCCCTGCACCAGCGCCGGCGCCGGCTGCGGCGCTTCGCGTCGCGCCAGCGCCTCGGCCATCGCGCGCAGGTTGGCCACCGCGACCTGCACCATGCCGGCATCGGCCGCCGCGGTGCCTCGCGCATGCGGCATCCATTGCTCGAGCGCCTCGGCCAGCACGGCGACCTGCTCGAAGCCGGCGGTGCGCGAGCTGCTGGCCAGCGTGTGCGCGGCGCGCACGAATTCCGGCGGCGCCTCGCTGCCGAAGCTCCTGCGCCAGTCCGCGCACTGCGCCTCCAGCGTGGCCGCATGCTGCGCCGCCTCGCGCATGTAGATCTCGAAGAAGCTGCGCGCGAGGCGCACGCCGCCGATCTCGACTTCCTCCACCTCGGGCGCGGGCACGGGCTCGGCCTCGGCCACCGGTGCCGGCGCAGCGTCGGCCGCCGCCGGCGCGAAATCGGACAAGAGGTCGAGCAGCGGCTCGGCCTCGGCCGTCGGCGCGGCGGCCTGGGCGCTCGCCGGTGCGACCGCAGGCTCCGGCATCGGCGGCGGGGCTTCGGCCTTCAGCTCGCGCGCGCGCGCCACGATCGCCTCGCCGTCGATCTCGCCGCGCAGGCCGCCGGCGCGCAACTGCGCCACCCAGTCCGCGAACGAAGTGCTGGCCTTCTCGACCAGCGCCAGCAGCCCCGGCGTGGCGGGTCGCTGCTGCTCGAGCCACTTGTTCATCACCTGCTCGATCTCCCAGGCCACTTCGCCCAGGTCCATGAGC
>JBFFZT010000173.1:0-5142 GCA_041568535.1 Burkholderiales bacterium
AGGAGGTCGAGGTCGACGCCGACGTGCTGTGCATCACCGACAACTCGGGCCCGATCGGCCTGGGCGGCATCATGGGCGGCGAGTCGACCAAGGCCGAGACCACGACCCGGAACCTGTTCCTCGAGTCGGCGTTTTTCTTTCCGGAGGCGGTGGCGGGCCGCGCGCGGCGCTTCAAATTAACGAGCCACCCCGCGCACCGCGTCGCGCGCGGTGTCGAATTCGACAACAACGTCGCTGGCATCGAGCGCGCCACGCAGCTGATCCTCGAGATCTGCGGCGGCGAGCCGGGGCCCACGGTGGACGTGGTGAAACGCCTGCCCAGGCGCAAGCCCGTGCGCGTGCGCGTCGCACGCGCGCAGAAGGTGATCGGCATGCCGGTCGCCGAGAAGGAGATGGCGCGCGCCTTCGCGCGCCTCGGCCTGCCGAGTCGGCGCCAGCGCGGCGCCTTCACGGTCACGCCGCCCTCGTACCGCTTCGACCTCGAGATCGAGGAGGACCTGATCGAGGAGGTGGCGCGCGTGCACGGCTTCGAGCGCATCCCGGCGCTGCCGCCGCTCACGCCCGCGCGCATGAGCGCGCCACCCGAAGCGCGCCGTCCGGTGCACGCCCTGCGCGAGCGCCTGGCGGGGCGCGACTACCAGGAAGTGATCACCTTCAGCTTCGTCGAGCCGCAGTGGGAGGCGGACCTCGGGGGCGTGCACGACCCGATTCGCCTGCTCAATCCCATCGCCAGCCAGCTCTCTGTGATGCGCAGCACGCTGCTCGGCGGCCTGCTCGCCAACCTGCGCTACAACGCGGCGCGCAAGCTTGCGCGCATCCGCGTGTTCGAGCTCGGGCGGGTGTTCCTGCGCGACCCGTCCGTTGCGGACGGCCCGCTCGAAGTGGCCGGCGTGCGCCAGCCCCTGCGCATCGCCGCGGTCGCCTGCGGGCCGGCGCTGGAGGAGCAGTGGGGCAGCCCGGTGCGACGCGTCGACCTGTTCGACCTCAAGTCGGACCTCGAGGCGCTCGTCGTCCCGCGCGCGCTGCGCTACGAGGCCGCGGCGCATCCGGCGTTCCATCCGGCTCGCTCGGCCCGCGTGCGGCTGGGCGACGAGGACATTGGCTGGATCGGCGAGCTGCACCCCCAGTGGCTGCAGAAATACGATTTGTCTCAAGGGGTTGTGTGCTTCGAGGTGGAGGTCGCCGCGCTCCTGGAGGCCCCCCTGCCGCAGCCCGGCGTGCCCTCCAAGTTCCCCCCGGTGACCCGCGACATCGCCTTGTTAGTGAATACTGACATCACCGTTCAAGCGCTTCTGGACGCGATCGTCGGGGAAACGCCGGCCATCGTGCGCGACGTGCGGCTGTTCGACCTCTACCAGGGACCGAACCTTCCCCAAGGGACAAAAAGCCTTGCTTTCCGGGTAGTTATGCAAGATACTGAACGAACCCTCACGGATGCGGAGGCCGACGCGGCGCGGGATGCGCTGGTTGCGCTGTGGGGCCGTCGTTTCGCCGCGACACTTCGCGCATAAATAAATAAATCAGGGAGTTGTGATGACTTTGACCAAGGCTGAACTGGCCGACCTGTTGTTCGAGAAGGTCGGCCTGAACAAGCGCGAGGCCAAGGACATGGTGGAAGCGTTCTTCGAGGAGATCCGCGGGGCCCTCGAGCGTGGCGAGAGCGTCAAGTTGTCCGGGTTCGGCAACTTCCAGCTGCGCGACAAGCCGCAACGCCCGGGGCGCAACCCCAAGACCGGCGAGGAAATCCCCATCAGCGCCCGCCGCGTGGTCACCTTCCACGCCAGCCAGAAGCTGAAGGCGATGGTGGAGAAGGCGCGCCATGGAAAGCCGCAGCCCCAGCAAGAAAGCTGACCTGCCGCCGATCCCGGCGAAGCGCTACTTCACCATCGGTGAAGTCAGCGAGCTGTGCGGGGTGAAGCCGCACGTGCTGCGCTACTGGGAGCAGGAGTTCACGCAGCTCAAGCCCGTCAAGCGCCGCGGCAACCGGCGCTATTACCAGCACCACGAAGTGCTGCTGATCCGCCGCATCCGCGAGCTGCTGTACGAAGAGGGCTTCACCATCAGCGGCGCGCGCAATCGCCTCGACAACGCTGCGCACGGCGCCGAGGAGCGCAGCGAGCCGACGCCGCGCGCCGTCGTCGCGGGCGGCGACCTGGCGGCGATCCGGCGCGAGCTGCGCGCGCTGCTGGACGCACTGCGCGCCTGATAGAATCCCCCGGTTCGGGGCGTAGCGCAGCCTGGTAGCGTACCTGCATGGGGTGCAGGTGGTCGCGAGTTCGAATCTCGCCGCCCCGACCAATCTCCGTTGTGTCCCGCATGTCCCCTGACAAGCGCAACACCAAGATCATCGGCCTGTCGATCGACTCGGTGAGCGACCGCTGAAGCCCTAGCTTCGCGTGGTGGCGCAGCCGAAGTAGCGCGCGCCTAGCGGCGGCCCTGGCGCATCCAGTACCGCGCGAGGGCGAGCAGGCCGACGAGGGGGGCGCCCCGTGGCGGCGCTGAGGCGGCCGGGCGCGCCGGCGCCGCCGGGGGCGGCTCGCCGTGGCGCTGCGCGTTGATCTCGCGCAGCCCGCCCGGCAGCGCCTCGGCGCCGAAGGACGCGGCGTCGGGATCTTTCAGCTGCATGTGCGCGCCTCGAGTTCCGAGAGCTTGGTGCACGCAAAGAACAGGAACAGGTCCAGCTCGAGCAGCTCGGGCGCGAGCGACACGCCCGCGCTGCGCAGCGCCGAGCACTGGCCGTGCACCGTGGCGCACAGCCGGTGCAGGTCCGCCGCGCGCTGCACGGGCACGGCTTTGCGGGTCTCGTCGAAAGGCGCCCAGCCGGCATCGACTTTCTGCACGCTGGCAACCTTGTCCGGCGGCCACGTCTCGAGATAAGCGCGCACCGCGCCGATCACCTCGCCGACGCCCTGCGCCGACGAGACCAGGCACACGAACCGGTCCGGTCTGGCGGCAATGGCGAACGAGTGCTGGATTCTGTGCATGGCTTTGAAGCATTGATACTCCCGTTCCGCGGCGCGCGGTGTGAACCTGTGCAAGACGCGCGCGCCGCCGCCGTGCGCAAATGCTCGCGCCGTCCGGAGGCGCGCAAATATCTGTTAGAGTTTTGCGCAGCCGGCCGCGCGCAAGGGGGAGGACGATGGTGAAGGACAAGGTGGTGCTGGTCACCGGCGCAGGGGGCGGCATCGGCCGTGATTTCGCGCTGGCGTTCGCCGCGCACGGCGCGCGGGTGGTGGTGAACGACCTCGGCACCTCGGTGGCAGGCGAGGGCGCGAGCACCGGGCCGGCGCAGAAAGTGGCGGACGAGATCAAGGCGCAGGGCGGCGAGGCCGTCGCCAGCACGGAGAGCGTCGCCGACTGGGAGTCGGCCAATCGCATCGTCAAGACCGCGATTGACGCCTACGGCCACCTCGACTGCGTGGTGAACAACGCCGGCATCCTGCGCGACCGCTTCTTCTTCAACATGTCGATCGAGGAGTGGCATTCGGTGATCGACGTGCATTTGAACGGCTCGTTCTATGTGTCGCGGGCGGCGGCGCCCTACTTCCGCAGCCAGAGCTCGGGCTGCTACGTGCACATGACCTCGACTTCGGGCCTGATCGGCAACCTCGGGCAGGCGAACTACTCGGCCGCCAAGCTCGGCATCGTCGGGCTGTCGAAGTCCATCGCGCTCGACATGGCACGCTACGGGGTGCGCTCCAATTGCATCGCGCCCTTCGCCTGGAGCCGCATGATCGGCTCGATTCCCACCGAAACGCCGGAGCAGCAGTCGCGCGTCGACAAGATGAAGGTGATGGAGACCGCCAAGATCGCGCCGCTGGCCGTCTACCTGGCGAGCGACGCCGCGCACGAGGTTACGGGACAGGTGTTCGCGGTGCGCGCCAACGAGCTGTTCCTCATGTCGCAGAGCCGCCCGGTGCGCTCGGTGCACCGCGCCGGGGGCTGGACGCCGCAGGACATCGCCGCGCACGGCATGCCGGCGCTGCGCCAGAGCTTCTTCCCCTTGGACCGCACCCAGGACGTGTTCACATGGGATCCGCTGTAGCCGACACCAACCACGCGGAGCTGCGCGAGGGCGTGCGCGCGCTGTGCGCGCAGTTCGACTCCGCCTACTGGCAGAAGGTGGACGAGGCGCGCGCGTACCCGGAGGCGTTCGTCGACGCGCTGACCGAGGCCGGCTGGATGGCGGCGCTGATCCCGGAGCAGTACGGCGGCTCGGGCCTGTCGCTCACCGAGGCCACGGTGATCATGGAGGAAGTGTCGCGCTCGGGCGGCAACCCCGGCTGCTGCCACGGCCAGATGTACAACATGAACACGCTGCTGCGGAACGGCTCGGAAGCGCAGAAGAAGAAATACCTGCCGAAGATCGCCGCGGGCGAGCTGCGCATGCAGGCGATGGGCGTGACCGAGCCCACCGCCGGCACCGATACAACCAAGATCAAGACCGTGGCGGTGAAGAAGGGCGACCGCTACGTCGTCAACGGCCAGAAAGTGTGGACCTCGCGCCTGCAGCACTCGGACTTGATGATCCTGCTGGCGCGCACCACGCCGCTCGCCGAGGTGAAGAAGAAGTCCGACGGCATGTCGGTGTTCCTGGTGGAGAAGAAAGAGGCGCTCGGCAAGGGCCTGACCATGCGCCCGATCCGCAACATGGTGAACCACGAGACCAACGAGGTGTTCCTCGACAACCTCGAGATCCCGGCCGAGAACCTGATCGGCGAGGAGGGCAAGGGCTTCCGCTACATCCTCGACGGTCTGAATGCCGAGCGCATCCTCATCGCCGCCGAGTGCATCGGCGACGGCTACTGGTTCGTCGACCGCGCGACCCGGTACGCCAAGGAGCGCGTCGTGTTCGACCGCCCCATCGGCCAGAACCAGGGCATCCAGTTCCCGATCGCGGAAGCGTACATGGAGGTCGAGGCGGCGAACTTGATGCGCTACAAGGCCGCCGCGCTCTACGACGCGAAGCAGCACTGCGGCGCCGAAGCCAACATGGCGAAACACCTCGCGGCCAAGGCGTCCTGGGAAGCCGCCAACGCCTGCCTGCAGACGCACGGCGGCTTCGGCTTCGCCGCCGAGTACGACGTGGAGCGCAAGTTCCGCGAGACGCGCCTGTACCTGGTGGCGCCGATCTCCACCAAC
>JBFFZT010000174.1:0-5137 GCA_041568535.1 Burkholderiales bacterium
ACGCCGGCGATGAAACCCACCACCGGCTTCTTCATGTTCTGCTTCACCCACTCGGCCGCGGTTTCCTCGTCCGAGCCGCCGATCTCGCCGATCATGATGACGGCGTCGGTGCCCGGGTCGTCGTTGAACAGCTGCAGCACGTCGACATGCTTCAGGCCGTTGACCGGGTCGCCGCCGATGCCGACCGCCGTCGACTGGCCGATGCCGAGCTCGGTGAGCTGCGCCACTGCCTCGTACGTGAGCGTGCCAGAGCGCGATACCACGCCGACGCGTCCCTTCTTGTGGATGTGTCCCGGCATGATGCCGATCTTCAGCTCGCCCGGCGTGATGACCCCCGGGCAGTTGGGGCCGAGGAGCAGCGTCCTGCGCTTCTGCTTGCGCATGCGGTCGCGCACCTCGATCATGTCGCGCACCGGGATGCCTTCGGTGATGCAGATGGCGAGATCGAGGTCCGCCTCCACCGCCTCCCAGATCGCCGCTGCGGCAAACGGTGGCGGCACATAGATCACCGAGACCGTGGCGCCGGTTTTCTCCTTCGCGTCGCGCACCGTGCCGAAGATCGGGATGCCCTCGAAGTCCTCGCCCGCCTTCTTCGGATGCACGCCCGCCACATAGCATTCGCGCCCGCTGGCGTAGGCGCGGCTGGTCTGGGTGTGGAACATGCCGGTCTTGCCGGTGATGCCCTGGGTCATCACCTTGGTGTGCTTGTTGACGAGGATGCTCATTTCTTCTTCCTCTTCGCCGGCTTCTTCCGCGCCGCCTTCTTCCGCGCCGCCTTCTTCTTCGGTTTCGGTTTCGGTTTCGGCTTCGCCTTCTTCTTCTTGATCGCCGCGACCACCTTCTGCCCGGCCTGCGCCATGTTGTCGGCGGAGATGATCGGCAGCCCGGAGTCCTTGAGGATCTTCTTGCCGAGCTCCTCGTTGGTGCCCTTCATGCGCACGACGAGCGGCACCGAAAGCTTCACCTCGCGCGCCGCCGCCACCACGCCCGCGGCGATGGTGTCGCACTTCATGATGCCGCCGAAGATGTTGACCAGGATCGCCTTCACCTTGGGGTTGGAGAGCATGATCTTGAAGGCGGCGGTGACTTTTTCCGCAGTGGCGCCGCCGCCCACGTCGAGGAAGTTGGCCGGCGTGCCGCCGTACAGCTTGATGGTGTCCATGGTCGCCATGGCGAGGCCGGCGCCGTTCACCATGCAGCCGATGTTGCCGTCCAGCGAGATGTAGGACAGGTCGTACTTGGAGGCCTCGATCTCGAGCGGGTCCTCCTCGTCGAGATCGCGCAGCGCCACGATGTCTTCGTGGCGGAACAGCGCGTTGTCGTCGAAATTGAGCTTCGCGTCGAGCGCGACGACGCGCCCGTCGCCGGTGACGACGAGCGGGTTCACCTCGACGAGTGAGGCGTCGGTGTCCCAGTAGCACCGGTAGAGGTTGCGCAGCAGCTCGGCCGCCTGCCCGAGCGCGGCTTGCGGCACGCCGATCTTGCGCGCCACGTCGCGCGCTTCGCCTTCGGCGAGCCCCGCGGCCGGGTCGATGAACACCTTGTGGATCTTCTGCGGCGTGTTCGCCGCCACTTCCTCGATGTCCATGCCACCCTCGGACGAGGCCATCAGCACCACGCGCTGCGTGCCGCGGTCCGCGACCATCCCGACGTAGAGCTCCTTGGCGATGTCGGCGCCCTCCTCGATCAGCAGGCGCCGCACCTTCTGGCCCTGCGGGCCGGTCTGGTGCGTGACGAGCTGCATGCCGAGGATCTTCTTCGCGTGGGCGCGCACCTCCTCGGGCGTCTTCGCCACCTTCACGCCGCCGCCCTTGCCGCGGCCGCCGGCGTGGATCTGCGCCTTCACCACCCACACCTTGCCGCCAAGCTCGCCGGCCGCGCGCACCGCCTCGTCGACGCTGAACGCGGGCACGCCGCGCGGCGTCGGCACGCCGAACTTGCGGAAGATCTCCTTGCCCTGGTACTCGTGGATCTTCATGCGTCCGCCTTCGCCATGTACCACTCGGGATACCACTTCTTCACCGTCTCGCCCGTCGTATCCATGGCGAGGCAGTGATCGAGCTGGAACGGCTTGCGTCCCGCCGGCCGGTCCTCGCGCATCTCGCCGGCGAAGGTCTGGATCGCGGCCGTCGGCAGCGCGGCGAGCATCTCCGTGATGTGCGTGCAGCCGTGCACGCCGCCCAGGCGCTCCTTCAGGCCGTGGCGGAACTTCTTCAGCAGGTTGAGGCCGACGAGCTTACGGTACTCGGGCGCCGCGGCTTCGCAGCCGCCCGGATAGGGCACCGCGTCCGATACCGCGATCGCGTCGACGACGTTGAACTTGCGGTCGATGGTGACGCGCACGGTCATGTCGTGCACCGGCAGGCCGGCGCGGCGCACGCCGGTCTTCAGCGTGAAATCGTGGTTCTTGACGTCGGTGATGTGGGCCTCGATGTCCCAGAGGCCGTCGGCGCGCTTGTAGCCTTCGTAGCGCACGCGCCGCGTGTGGGTGAGCTCGCGCTCGACTTCGGAGATGGGCAGGGGCATGGCGCCGCGAAGTTTAGCATCGCACCCCGCGCGCGCCGGTCGCCGCGGTGCCGGCTGCCCCGCAAGCGGGGCGGTCATCCGATCGGGAGGAGACGAGCGTCGGCCCGCCTACACCTTGCGGAACACCAGCACCGCGACGATCACTGCGACGATCGAGGCCCCCCACAGCGGCAAGCGCAAGGTGCCGAGCCAGATGAGATGGATGTAGGCGGCGAGCAGCAGCGAAATGAACAGCCGGTCGCCGCGCGTCGTGTGGAAGCCGAGAATGCCTCGCCTGGGCGCCCCGCCCGGGGACAGCCGCTCCCACACGCCCATGCCGACGAGCAGCAGCGCGATGACCCCGAAGAAGGTCGCCGTCTGCCAGGTCCATGCCATCCAGCTGAGGCTCATACGGGTTGGCGTCCGGCCGGGTCAGACCCGGCCGAGCGCGAATCCTTTCGCGATGTAATTGCGCACGAAGTAGATGACGAACGCGCCCGGGATCATGGTGAGCGCCCCGGCAGCGGCCAGGAGCCCGAGCTCGTATCCGGAGGTACTGGCGGTGCGCGTCATGGTGGCGGCGATGGGCTTGGCGTCCACCGAGGTCAGCGTCTTGGCGAGCAGCAGCTCGACCCACGAGAACATGAAGCAGAAGAACGCCGCCACGCCGATGCCCGCGGCGATCGCCGGCACGAAGATGCGCAGGAAGAAGCGCCAGAACGAGTAGCCGTCGACGTAGGCCATTTCATCAAGCTCCTTGGGCACGCTCGACATGAAGCCCTCCAGGATCCACACCGCCAGCGGCACGTTGAACAGGAGATGCGCGAGCGCCACCGCGATGTGCGTGTCAAACAGGCCGATCGCCGAATAGAGCTGGAAAAAGGGCAGCGCGAACACGGCCGGCGGCGCCATGCGGTTGGTGAGCAGCCAGAAGAACAGGTGCTTGTCGCCGAGGAAACGGTAGCGCGAGAACGCGTAGGCCGCGGGCAGCGCCACCGCCACCGACAGCACCGTGTTCATCAACACGTAGGTGAGCGAATTGATGTAGCCGGTGTACCAGGTCGGGTCGGTGAAGATCTTGGCGTAGTTTTCCAGGGTGAACTGGCGCGGCCACAGCGTGAAGCCGCCGAGGATCTCGTTGGTGGTCTTGAACGACATGGCGAGCAGCCAGTAGATCGGCAGCATCAGGAACACGATGTACAGCGTCGGCACCAGCCACTTGATGCGTTTCATGTCGGGTCCTGGTCGAGCGTCATGACGCGGTAGAACACCCACGACAGCAGCAGGATGATGAAGAAGTAGATCAGCGACATCGCCGCCGCCGGACCGAGGTCGAACTGGCCGAGCGCGATCTTGACGAGATCGATCGACAGCAGCGTGGTGGCGTTCCCCGGTCCGCCGCCCGTGAGCACCACCGGCTCGGTATAGATCATGAAGCTGTCCATGAACCGCAGCAGAATGGCGATGGTGAGCACGTGCTTCATCTTCGGCAGCTGCACATGGCGAAACACCGCCCAGCCGGAGGCGCCGTCGATCTTGGCCGCCTGGTAGTAGGCGTCGGGAATCGCCGACAGCCCGGCGTACGCGAGCAGCGCGACCAGCGAGGTCCAGTGCCACACGTCCATGGCGATGAGCGTCAGCCACGCGGCGAGCGGCTGGCGCGTGTAGTTGTAGTCGAAGCCGATCTTGTTCAGCGTCCAGCCCAGCAGGCCGATGTCGGGAAGCGCAAGGATGTTCCACATCGCGCCGACCACGTTCCAGGGAATGAGCAGCGGCATCGACATCAGCACCAGGCACACCGAGGCCCAGACGCCCTTGCGCGGCATGGCGAGCGCGATCGCCACGCCGAGCGGCACCTCGATGGCGAGGATGATGCCGGTGAACAGCAGCTGGCGCTGGAGCGCGTCGTGAAAGCGCGCCGAGTTGACGACGTTCTCGTACCACTTGAGGCCCTCGAAGAAGAAGACGTTGTTGCCGAAGGTCTCCTGCACGGAATAGTTGACGACCGTCATCAAGGGGATGACGGCGTTGAACGCCACCAGCAGCAGCACCGGCAGCACCAGCCACCAGGCGCGCTGATTGACCGGCTTGGCGCTCATGCCGCCTCCCCGGCCACCCAGCCGTCCACGTACAGCCGCGTGTAGTCGCTGTCGAAGGCAAGGTGCGTGCTCTCCGCGGGCACTGTCTCGTGCTCCTTCAGCAGGACGCGTATCACCGTGTCGGCGTGCCGCGTCTCCACGATCTGGTGCCGCCCCGCGTCGGCGACATGCGTGACACGCACCGGGATGCCTGCCCCGGCGAAGTGCACGAACTCGGGGCGCACGCCAATTTCCGTGCGCGCCCCGTTGGCGACGCGCGCGGCCCGATTGGCGGTCGGCACCGGCACGCCGCCGAAGCGCGCCACGCCGTCCGCGACCTCGCACGGCAGCACGTTCATCCCGGGCGAGCCGATGAAATGGCCGACGAAGGTGTGGCGCGGGCGCTCGAAGAGCTCCACCGGGGTGCCGACCTGCACCACGGTCCCTTCGTACATGACCACCACCTGGTCGGCGAACGTCATCGCTTCGGTCTGGTCGTGCGTCACGTAGACCATGGTCATGCCGATGCGCTGGTGCAGCTCCTTCAGCTTCGA
>JBFFZT010000175.1:0-5131 GCA_041568535.1 Burkholderiales bacterium
AGCGACGTGGTAGTAGCCCACGTTCATGTGGCCGTTGTAGTCGATCCACTCGGGACGCACGACGGCGCTCGCGGCGGTGAAGGGCGTGGGGATCGTCACGCGCGCAGTGTAGTGCCTTCGGCAGAGCGAACCCCCTGTGCCCGGCTGTGCGTTAACGCACAATATTTGTACAATAAAGTGTTTACAGATGTCCAGTATATGTATAAGATACGTACAACTTATTCAATTTTCTTGGGCATAGCCGATGCAATCCAACGAAGGGGCCTGGCTCCCGATCCGCACCGTCGCAGCGCTGACCGGCGTGAACGCCGTGACCCTGCGCGCCTGGGAACGGCGCTACGGGCTGTTCCGCCCCGCGCGCACGGCCAAGGGACACCGCCTTTACACGCACGAGCACGTGGAGCTGATCCGGCGCGTGCTGACGCTGATCGAGCGCGGGGTGCCCATCGGCCAGGCGCGCCAGGCGCTCGCCGGCGAGGGGCTGGAGCCCAGGACTCGCGCCGCCAACGACGCGGGTCCGTGGCGCGGCTGGCGCGAGCGCATGGCGGCCGCGGTCGCGCGCTTCGACGAGGACGCGCTGGACGAAGTCTGCGACGAGGCGCTGGCGCTGCACCCTGTCGAGCGCGTGACCCGGCTGCTGTTCATGCCCATGCTCGCCGAGCTCGGCGAGCGCTGGCAGAAGGTCGCGGGCGGCGTCGCCGAAGAGCACTTTTTCGCCGCCTACCTGCGTAACGCCATCGGCGCGCGCTTTCACCATCGCCACCGTCTCGACTCGGGCCCGCGGCTGCTCGCGGCCTGCGCGCCCGACGAGCAGCACGAGATCGGCCTGCTCCTGTTCGCGCTCGCCGCGCATGAAGCCGGCCTGCGCGTGGTGGTGCTGGGCGCCAACATGCCGCTCGCCGACCTCGCCAGCGCCGCGCAGCGCACCGCCTGCCACGCCCTTGTGCTCTCGTCCTCCGTGGCGCCGCAGCCCGAATTCCTCGAGCGGGACCTGCCGGCACTGGTGCGCGCGGCACAGGTGCCGGTGTTCGTCGGCGGGCTCACCGCCGAGCGGCATCGCGCCGCGCTGGTTGCCGCGGGCGCGCTCGCCCTCAGCACCGACATCGACGCCGGCGTGCGCGTCATCGCGCACGCCCTGGGCGTGGCCGGAGGTGGCAAATGAATGGCGCCGCCCGCCTCGCCATCGGCTGGGTCGAGCAGGGCCTGGTGCCCGATCGCGTCGTGCGCGCCGGGATCCGGCGGCTGTGCGAGCAGCGCCTGCAGGATATCTGCGCCGGCGATGCTGCGGCGGCCGCGCGCATCACGGAGGACTTCGTGCGGCAGATGGATGCTGCCGATACCGCGCTCGTGCCGCATCTGGCGAACGCGCAGCACTACGAGGTGCCGGCGGAGCTCTACGCGCTCACCCTGGGCGCGCACCGCAAGTACAGCTCGTGCTGGTGGCCTGAAGGCGTCACGCGGCTGGATGACGCGGAGACCGCGGCGCTCGCCGCCACCTGCCAGCGCGCCGGCCTCGAGCCGGGCCAGGACGTGCTGGAGCTGGGCTGCGGCTGGGGGTCGCTCACGCTATGGATGGCGGGGCGCTTTCCGACCAGCCGCATCACGGCGGTCTCCAACTCGACCTCGCAGCGACGCCACATCATGCGCGAGGCGGCCAACCGCGGCCTGCGCAACGTCGAGGTGCTCACTGCCGACATGAACCACTTCGATACCGAGCGCCGCTTCGACCGCGTCGTGTCGGTGGAGATGTTCGAGCACATGCGCAACTGGCGGCGGCTGTTTGCGCGCGTGCACGGCTGGCTGCGGCCCGGCGGGCGCTTCTTCATGCACGTGTTCTGCCACCGCTCGACGCCCTACGCGTTTGTCGAACAGGGGCCCGCCGACTGGATGAGCCGGCACTTCTTCTCCGGCGGCATGATGCCGAGCGACGAGCTCGCGCTCCGGTTCCAGGACCAGCTGCGCTTCATCGAGCGCTGGCGCTGGGACGGCACGCACTACGAGAAGACCGCCAACGCCTGGCTCGCCAACATCGATGCGCGCCGCGCCGAAGTGCTCGAGGTGCTGGCCGCGACCTACGGCGAAGGCGACGCGGCACAGTGGCTGCAGCGCTGGCGCATCTTCTTCATGGCCTGCGCCGAGCTCTTCGGCTACCGCAATGGCCAGGAGTGGTGGGTCAGCCACTACCTGTTCGAGCGCGCGGCGCGCTAGCACGAATGGTGACCCGCATGGCGTTCGTGCTGAATATCCTTTTGTTCCAGATCGGCTGGTTCGCCTGCGTGCTCGGCGCCGCGCACGATCTGGCCTGGGCCGGCGCGCTCACGGCGCTGGCGATCGTCGCCTGGCACGTGGCGCGCGCGCGCGACCCGAAAAGCGAACTGATGCTCGTGGCCTGCGCCGCGGCACTCGGCGTCGTGTTCGAGAGCCTGCTCGTGCAAAGCGGCTGGATCCGCTTTGGCGCCGGCGTGCTGATCGAGGGCGCCGCCACCTACTGGATGGTGGCGCTCTGGGCGCTGTTCGCGACCACGCTGAACGTATCGCTGCGCGGCCTGCGGGCGCGCGGCTGGCTTGCCGGGCTGCTCGGCGCGATCGGCGGGCCGCTCGCCTACGCCGCGGGCGCGCGGCTCGGCGCGCTCGAGTTCGTCGCCACCGGCGCCGGGCTCGCCGCCATCGCCGCCGGCTGGGCGGTGCTCACGCCGCTGCTGTTTCGCGCCGCGCTGCGCCTGGACGGCTATGGCGTGAGGAGGGTCGCACCGTGACCGAACTTCTCTTCGCCTGGCTCGCCCCCGCGCCGGCGCTGCTCGCGCTCGGGGTCGTGGCGTGGCTGATCGCCACCGCCCGGCGCAACGCCGGGCTGGTCGACATCTTCTGGCCGCTCTTCTTCCTGCTCGGCGCTGTGGTCTGCGCGGCGCTCGCCGAGGCCCTCGGCGCGCGCGCCTGGGTGGTGCTCGCGATTCTCGCGCTGTGGGCCCTGCGCCTCGCGACCTATCTCGCGGCGCGCAACTGGAACGCGCCCGAAGACCACCGCTACCAGGCCATCCGCGCGCGCAACGAGCCCGGCTTTGCCTGGAAGAGCCTGTACCTGGTGTTCGGGCTGCAGGCCGTGCTCGCGTGGCTGATCCTCGCGCCGGTGGCCGCGGCGATCGCGGCGCCCACCGCGCTCGGCTGGCTCGGCCTCCTCGGCGCCGGACTGGCCGCGTCCGGCGCCGCGTTCGAGGCGATCGCCGACGCGCAGCTTGCGCGCTTCAAGGCCGACGCCGCCAACCGCGGCAAGGTCATGGACCGCGGCCTGTGGCGCTACAGCCGCCACCCGAACTATTTCGGCGAGTTCTGCGTCTGGTGGGGCTTCTACCTGCTCGCGCTCGACGCCGGCGCCTGGTGGACGGTGTTCTCGCCGGTGCTGATGACGGTGCTCCTGCTGCGCGTCTCGGGCGTGGCGCTGCTCGAGCGCGACATCGGCGAGCGCCGGCCCGCCTACCGCGACTATGTCGCGCGCACCAACGCCTTCTTTCCCGGTGCGCCGCGCCGCATATGAGACGCGCGCTCCTCATCGTTGCATTGCTCCTCGCCGCCACCGCCGCGAGCGCGCAGACGCGCGCCTGGAACTACCGGGTGCTGCTGGACGAGAGCGAGATCGGCCGGCACCGCTTCGCGCTCTATGAGAACGGCGCCGAGCGCGAGATGCGCGTCGAGGCGCGCTTCGAGGTCAAGTTCCTCGCCATCACCTTCTACCGCTACGAGCACGTGGCGACCGAGCGCTGGCGCGACGGCTGCCTGCGCGCGCTCGTCTCGCGCACCGACGACGACGGCGAGCGCCTGGCGGTGGACTGGCGCGATCCCGGAACCGGGTGCCAGATGAGCTTCGCCTACTGGAATCCGCGCATCCTGCAGCAGCAGCGCCTGCTCAACGCGCAGACCGGCGAGATCGTGCCGGTGCGGGTGCTCGACTTGGGCGAGGAGTCGATCAAGGTGCGCGGCCGGCCGGTGCGGGCGCAGCGCTACCGGCTGAGCGCGCCGCCCCTGGAAATCGACATCTGGCTCGACGACGGCGACTGGGTGGCGCTCGAATCGCCCGCCAAGGGCGGGCGGCGACTGCGCTACGAGCTGCTATGAGAGCACTGCTGGCACTCGTTGCGGGCATGCTCGTCGGCTGCGCGAACACGCAGCATCCGCCGCTCGCGCTCGCGCCGCAGGTCGAGCTCGAGCGCTTCATGGGCGACTGGTACGTGATCGCCAACATCCCGACCTTCATCGAAAAGGGCGCGCACAACGCGGTGGAGACCTACCGCCTCGCGCCCGACGGCACCATCGAGACCACCTTCCGCTACCGCGCCGACGGCTTCGACGGCGAGGTGAAGACCTACACGGCGCGCGGCTTCGTGCAGGAAGGCGGTTCGAACGCGGTCTGGGGCATGCAGTTCATCTGGCCGTTCGAGGCCGACTATCGCATCGCCTGGCTCTCGCCGGACTACGCGCAGGTGGTGATCGGGCGCGAGAAGCGCGATTACGTCTGGATCATGGCGCGCACGCCGCAGATCCCGGAGGCCGACTACCGCCGCATCCTCGAGTTCCTCGCCGCGCAGGGCTACGACGTCACGCGCGTGCAGAAGGTGCCGCAGCGCTGGTCATGAAGAACCTCCTGCACTCGCTGCGCGGCTGGCTGGATAACGACGCGGGCGCCGCCCCGGGCGCGGCGCGCGGCATCGATTGGGCGCGCGTGGTGCCGTTCATCGCGGTGCACGTGGGCTGCCTGGGCGTGTTCTGGGTCGGCGCCAGCACCGCCGCGGTCGCAACCGCGGGCGCGCTGTTCGCGCTGCGCATGTTCGCGATCACGGCGTTCTACCACCGCTACTTCTCGCACCGCGCCTTCCGCACGTCGCGCGTGATGCAGTTCGTGTTCGCGCTGCTCGGGGCCTCCGCCGTGCAGCGCGGCCCAATGTGGTGGGCGTCGCACCATCGCCACCACCACGCGCACGCCGACCGGCGCGAGGACAGCCACTCGGCGCTGCAGCACGGATTCGCCTGGGCGCACACCGGCTGGTTCCTGTCGCGCGCGCACTTCGCCACGCGCCGCGAGCTGGTGGCGGACCTGGCGCGCTATCCCGAGCTGCGCCTGCTCGATCGCTTCGACGCG
>JBFFZT010000176.1:0-5114 GCA_041568535.1 Burkholderiales bacterium
CCCCCCACCCTGGCCGTCGAGGTACTGCACCACCTTCCAGGCGTGCTGCTTGTGCTTCACCGGGTCGGTGCCGATGAGCGCGACCTTCTCGCTGCCGAGGTGCCCCGTGGCCCACACCGGGCCGTATTTCGGGTGCACGAAGTTGGCGCCGCGCCCCGGGTGCGGGATCTTGTCGACGTCGATCAGCTTGACCAGCTTGCCGACCTTGGCGTCGACCACGGCGATCTTGTTCGACTGGTTGGCCGCCACCAGGAAGTAGCGCTTGGTCGAGTCCCAGCCGCCGTCGTGCAGGAAGCGCGCCGCGCCGATCTCGGTCACCGTGAGGTTGTTGATGTCGGCGTAGTTGACCATCAGGATCTTGCCGGTCTCCTTGACGTTGACCACGAACTCGGGCTTGAAGTGCGAGGCGACGATCGCCGCCACGCGCGGCTCGGGGTGGAAGTCCTGCGTGTCCACCGTCATGCCGCGGGTCGCCACGATCTTCAGCGGCTCGAGCGTGTCGCCCTTCATGATGGTGTACTGCGGCGGCCAGTACGAGCCGGCGATGGCGTACTTGTCCTCGTAGCCCTTGTACTTCGAGGTGTCGACCGAGCGCGCCTCCAGGCCGATGCGCACCTCGGCGACGTTGTCGGGCTTGGCCATCCACAGGTCGATGAGGTTGATCTTGGCGTCGCGCCCGATCACGTAGAGATACCGGCCCGAGGCCGACAGGCGCGAGATGTGCACCGCGTAGCCGGTCTTGACGATGTTGATGATCTTCTTGGTGTCGCCGTCGATCAGCGCCACCTCGCCCGTGTCACGCAGCGTGGTCGAGAAGATGTTGTCGATGTTGTACTGGTTCATCTTCTTCTTCGGCCGCTTCTCGGGCGCGATCAGGACCTTCCAGGTCTTCTTCATGTCGGCCATGCCGTACTCGGGCGGGGTCGGCGGCGTCTGCTGCACGTAGCGCGCCATCAGGTCGACCTCGTCGTCGGTCATGTCGCCCGAGGTGCCCCAGTTCGGCATGCCCGCGGGCGAGCCGTACTTGATGAACACCTTGAGGTATTCGGTGCCCTTGGGCAGCGTGATGTCGGGCGTGAGCGGCTTGCCGGTGGCGCCCTTGCGCAGCACGCCGTGGCAGCCGGCGCAGCGCTCGAAGTACACCTGCCGCGCGCGCTCGAACTCGGCGTGCGTCATCGGCGGCGCCTTCGGGTTCACGTCCTGGTGCATCTGCTCGCCCGCGAGCGGCGAGCCTCCCGCCTGGTAGCGGATCTCGGGCTCGGTCGTCGGGTGCTTGGATGCCTGCCCGTAGGCCGCCGCGGCCATGAAGGGCAACGCGAGCCATGCAGCGGCATGCGCCAGGCGAATGTCGGGTCTCATCACGATTACCTCCGGCCAGTTAGCAAAGTCGTCACTCGTTCAAGGGTGCACCGCAACGCGCGGCGATACTTTGATCCATCTCAAATCCGGCGCTCGATCAGCAGCTCGTAGCCGCCGTCGGCGCGCTGCGCGCCGGAATAGGTGAAGCCGCGCTCGGCGAGCAGCGCATAGAGCGGCACGGGCTCGTGCGGCAGGATGGCGCGCAGCGGCGCATCGGGGGCGCGCTCCAGCGCCTGGAAGATGCGCACGATGGGCTCGGGCGGCTGCAGCCCGCGCAGGTCGAGCGCCGCGGGGCCCGGCGCCCACCCGGGCGCGTCGCGCAGCTGCACGGCGAGCGCCTCGAAGGCCGCGATGCAGCCCTCGGGATCGTGCTCCGGCGCGGCGGCGCCGAGCATGTCGAAGCGCTGGCGCAGCTCCTCGTGCCGCTCGATGAGCGCCGCGCAGCCCGCGCGCAGCTCGGCGAAGTGCGCGCGAAACGCCGGCCAGTCGCCCGCGCGGGCGGCGCGCAGCGCGGCATCGACCACGGCAACGCGTTCCAGGGCGCCACCTTCGCAAGCGGCGCCGGCACCGCCCTTGATGTGGGTCAAGTAAGGCGGGCGTGTGCGTAGGCGGCCGCGGCGACGAGCAGCGCGGCGGCCGCCGCGTGCGCGAGCGACGCGGCGAGCGGCTGCGCGAACAGCGCCGAGGCGGCGCCCGCGGCGACCACCGCAAGCGCCAGCCCGAGCAGCGCGAAGCGCTGCCCCGCATGCGCCAGGCGCAGCGCCAGCCACGCCGCGCCGCCGGCGAGCGCGAGCCCAAGCACCGCGTGCACGGCGAGCGCCCAGCTCCAGATGTCGTCGGCGAACATGACGAGCCACGCGCCGAGCGCGCCCTGCACGGCAAACAGCGCCGCCGCAACGTGCGCGCGAGCGCCCGCCGGCTGCGCGCTGCGCCCGTGCGCGCGCCCGAGCAGCCAGGCGAAGGCGGCGGCGAGCGCCAGCCCGCCGAGCAGATTGGCCGCCGCCGCCGCGGGCGGCGGATTCTGCCCCGCCGCGATGCCAAGTACCGACAGGAATATCGTGAGCACCGCGACGACGAGCGCGCGGCGCCAGGCGAGCCAGGTGAGCGCCACGGCGGCAATCACTTCGAGCGAAGCGGCGGCGCGATGCGCGCCGCGCACGAAGACGAGCGCGGCGCCGAGCTCGTCGCTTGCCAGCCGGATCAGGACGCTGGCGAGAATCACCGACAGCACCAGGCCGAGGCCCGCGGCGCTCCAGGCGCCGATCACGCGCGCCGGTGCGCGTTCCATAGTGCGGCGGCCAGCACCAGCACCGCGCCGCCCTGGTGCGCGGCGCCGAGCGCTACCGGCACGCCCGAGAGCAGCGTGGCGATGCCGAGCACGCCCTGCAGCGCGAAGGCGACGAGCAGCGCCTGCGCCGGCAGGCTCGCGCGCCGCTGCCACCAGGCGAGCGGCACGAGCACGAGCAGCAGCCAGAAAAAGGCGCGGTGCACGAACTGCACGGTGGCCATGTTGTAGAGGAAGTTGCGCCACCACGGCTCGAGCACCAGGATCTCGGGCGGCACCCAGTGCCCGTTCATCAGCGGGAAAGTCTGGTACGCCGAGCCCGCACGCAGGCCCGCCACCATGCCGCCCGAGAGCGCCATGGCGAACACGACGAAGGGCAGCGCCACGGCGAGGCGGCTGCGGCGCCCGCTTTGCGGCGCGAGCAGCCCGAGCGCGATCCACAGCTCGGCCCAGAAGATGGCCAGCGCGAGCCCGAGGTGCAGCGTCAGGCGCACCGGGTTCACCTTGGGGTCGTCGATCAGGCCGGAGGCCACCATCAGCCAGCCCATCAGCCCCTGCAGCGCGCCGAGCGCGAAGATGCCCCAGAGCTTCCAGGCGAGCGGCCGCTCGAGCTTGCGCTTGAACTGGAACCACAGCAGCGGCAGCAGGAACACGAGGCCGATCAGGCGCGCGAGCAGGCGGTGGATGTACTCCCACCAGAAGATGCGCTTGAAGCCCTCGAGGTCCATGCCGAGGTTGACCAGCCTGTACTCGGGCGTCTCGCGGTACTTGGCGAACAGCGCCTGCCAGTCGGCTTCCGAGAGCGGCGGCAGCACGCCGATGAGCGGCTGCCACTCGACGATCGACAGCCCCGAGCGCGTCAGGCGCGTGATGCCCCCCACCAGCACGATGGCGAACACCATCGCGGCGCACAACAGGAGCCAGTAGGCCACGGCCCGGCGATCGCTTTGCGTCATGGCGCCGCGAGTCTGCCCGGGGATACAGCAAAAAGCTTGATAAGCATCAAATCGCCCCTGCACCGCGGCTGCTTAACTGCCCCCTGTCGCAACCAGGCTGGAGGCCGCAATGACGACCGACCGCATCGAGCACGACGAGGTGCACGACGAGCCCGTGCCGATCATGCAACAGGTGCTGGACAACCCGTTCCTGCTGCTCTTTCTGGGCATCGCCTTGCCCACCGTGCTCTACATCGTCTGGGGCGTGATGGAAATCGTGTCCCTGCCGATCGCCAAATAAGGACGCCCCCATGAGCGCAATCCTGCCCCCGCAGGAAAGAGTGTGGTGGAAGCAGCCGCTCGACCGGGTGGAGCTCATCTGGATCGTGGTGGCGCTGATCTGGTGCCTGATCATGTTCTTCATGATGCCCTACTGGCACATCTACGGTCAGCAGAACCTCTCGAACGAGGCCTACCGCTCCAAGCCCGAGGACTTCGTGAAGAAGACCGAGGCGATGATCGCGCAGTACAAGGTGCGCGAGGACGGCGGCGACCTGAAGGTGCCGGTGGTGCGCCCGCCCGCGGGCAGCGACGTCTACCTGATCGCGCAGCTGTGGCGCTGGTACCCGATCCTCGAGCTCGAGTCGGGCAAGTCCTACCGCATCCACCTCATGTCGCTCGACTGGCTGCACGGCTTCTCGCTGCAGCCCGAGAACATCAACATCCAGGTGCACCCGGGCTACGAGCACGTGCTCACCGTGACGCCCACCAACCCGGGCACCTACTCGATCATCTGCAACGAGTACTGCGGCATCAACCATCACGCGATGGTGAGCCGCCTGTACGTCGTGAAGTAAGGGAGCCCCCATGAGCGTGAACCGGATGTTCCGCACCTGCCCGTCGAGCGGGCTGGTGTTCCACGAGCCCGCCGAGAAGCTGATGCGCTGGAACGCGGTCGCGGCGGTCGTCTCGCTGCTGATCGGGGGGCTGCTCGCCATCGGCGTGGTGCTGACGCGCTGGCAGGCGGTGCACCTGCTGCCGCCCGACAGGTTCTACCAGTTCCTCACCGCGCACGGGCTGAACATGCTCGTGTTCTGGATCATCTTCTTCGAGATCGCGGTGCTGTACTTCGCCGCCTCGACGCTGCTCAAGTCGCGCCTGGCGACGCCCGGCATGGCCTGGCTCGGCTTCTGGCTGATGGTGCTCGGCGCGCTGGTGAACAACTACTCGGTGTTCCGCGGCGACTCCAGCGTCATGTTCACGTCCTACGCGCCGATGGGCGCGCACCCCACGTTCTACCTCGGGCTGATCCTGTTCGCGGTGGGGGCGCTCATCGCCTGCTTCGTGTTCTTCGGCACGCTGGTGGTGGCGAAGGCCGAGCGCACCTACTACGACTCGGTGCCGCTGGTGACCTTCGGCGCCATCACCGCGGCGATCATCGCCGTGTTCACCATCGCCGCGGGCGCCATCATCCTGATCCCGACCTTCCTGTGGTCGGTGGGCCTGGTCGACTACATCGACTCGCTCATGTACCG
>JBFFZT010000177.1:0-5088 GCA_041568535.1 Burkholderiales bacterium
GCGCGAGGCGCTGCGCGCGCAGGCGCGCGCGCACGGCGTGCGGGGCGAGCCGTGAGCGCCTCGCGGCTGCGCTTTCCCGCGGCGCACCCGGCGTTTGCGGGGCATTTTCCGGGCGCGCCGATGGTGCCGGGGGCGCTGCTGCTCGCCGCGGCGCTCGATGCGCTGGGACTGGCGCGCGCCGGGCTGGAGATCGCCTCGGCCAAATTCCTGCACCCGGTGCCGCCCGGGACCGAGGTCGAGGTCAGCCATCGCGGCAACCGCATCGAGCTGCGCGCAGAGGGACGCGTCGTGGCCACGGTGCAGCTCAAGGCCGCGCCGGCGTGAGCGCGCGATGGCGCCGCGCGCCTGAGCGCAGCCAGCGCAGCGCCCTGCGCCTGATGCGCTGGATTGCGCTCGGCCTGGGCCGGCGTGCCGCGCGCCTCGTGCTGCACCCGGTGAGCGCCTATTTCCTGCTCGCCGCGCCGCAGGCGCGCCGCGCCTCGCGCGCCTTCCTCGGGCGCGCGCTCGGCCGGCGCGCGACCTGGGCCGACCTGTATCGGCATTTCCACGCCTTCGCCGCCACCGTGCTCGACCGCGTCTACCTGCTCAACGGGCGCTTCGACCTGTTCGAGATCGACGTGCGCGGCGAGCCGGATGCCGGCGCCGGGCTGCTGCTCATGGGCGCGCATCTCGGCAGCTTCGAGGCGCTGCGCGCCGCCGGGCGCCACGGCGGGCTGCGCGTGTCCATGGTGATGTACGAGGACAATGCGCGCATGCTCAACGAGACGCTCGCGGCGCTCAGCCCGGCCGCGCGCCAGGACGTGATCGCGCTCGGGCGCGTCGACTCCATGCTGCGCGTGCGCGACCGCCTCGCCGAGGGAGGCGCGGTCGGCGTGCTGGGCGATCGCGGGCTCGACGACGAGGATGCGCAGGCGCTGCCGTTCCTCGGTGCGCCGGCGCGCTTTCCCCTGGGGCCGTTTCGCATGGCGGCGCTGCTGCGCTGCCGGGTCGTGTTCATGACCGGCCTGTACCGCGGCGCCAACCGCTACGCCCTGCGCTTCGAGCCGATCGCCGACTTCTCCACGGCGGCGGCGCCGGCGCCGGAGGTCGCGCTCGCGGCGTACGTCGCCTGCCTCGAGCGCCACTGCCGCGAAGCGCCCTACAACTGGTTCAACTTCTACGACTTCTGGGCCGATGCGGCATAGCCTGCCCGCGCTCCTGCTCGCCGCCGCGCTGGGCGCGAGCGCCGCGCCCGCCTGGACGCTGGAGGCGCTGCTCGCGGGCTTCGCGCAGACGACGCAGGCGCGCGCGAGCTTCATCGAGACCAAGACGGTGCGCGTGCTCGAGCGGCCGCTCGTCAGCTCGGGCGAGCTGCACTTCGAGGCCCCCGATCGCCTGGAAAAGCGCACCCTGCGCCCGCGCCCCGAGCTGCTGCGCCTGGACGGCGATACCCTCACGCTCGAGCGCGGCGAGCGCCGCCTGCAGCTGTCGCTGCGCAGCCATCCCGAAGTGGCCGCGTTCGTCGAGAGCATTCGCGGCACGCTCGCCGGCGACCGCGCGGCGCTGGAGCGCGTCTACCACCTGCGGCTCGAGGGCAGCGCGCGTTCCTGGGCGCTCACGCTCACGCCGCGCGAGCCGGCGATGGCGGCGCTGGTGGCGCGCGTGCGCATCGCCGGGCGCGGCGCCGACGTCTCGGTGATCGAGATCCAGCTCGCGAACGGCGACAGCACGCTGATGAGCGTGCAGCGCCTGGGCGCGCCGTGACGCCGCGCCGCCTCGCGCCGATCGTCGCCTGGCTGGCGGCGCTCGCCGTGGCGGCGGCGCTCGCGGCCGGCGCACGCTACAGCGCCGACCTGTCGGCGTTCCTGCCGCGCGCGCCCACTCCCGCGCAGCGGCTGCTGGTCGAGCAGCTGCGCGACGGCGCCGTCGGACGGGTGATGCTCGTCGCCATCGAGGGCGCCGACGCCGCGGCGCGCGCGCGCCTGTCGCGCGAGCTCGCCGAGCGCCTGCGCGCCGACGCGCGCTTCGCGTTCGTCGCCAACGGCGCGGCGCAGGGCGCCGAGCGCGAGCGCCGGCTGCTGTTCGAGCACCGCTACCTGCTCAGCCCGGCGGTGACGCCGGAACGCTTCAGCGCCGCGGGGCTGCGCGAGGCGATCGGCGAAACGCTCGACCTGGTGGCCTCTTCCGCCGGGGGCCTGGCGCAGGCGCTGCTGGCGCGCGACCCGACCGGCGAGACCGCGCGCATCGCCGCCGCGCAGCTCGCCGAGGGGCCGCGGCCGGCGCTCGCCCACGGCGTCTGGGCCTCGCGCGACGGCGAGCGCGCCCTGCTCCTCGCGCGCACGGCGGCGCCCGGCGCCGACACCGACGCGCAGGAGCAGGCGATGCAGGCGGCGCGCGCCGCCTTCGCCGCCGCCGCCGCGCGCGCCGGCGCGCCCGAGGCGCGCCTGCGGCTGACCGGGGCCGGGGTGTTCGCAGTGGAATCGCGCGCGCTCATCAAGCGCGAGGTCGCGCGCGTGGCGGCGCTCGGCCTCGCGCTCATCGCCGCGCTGCTGCTGTTCGCCTACCGCTCGCCGCGCGCGCTCGCGCTCGGGCTGCTGCCGGTGCTGACCGGCGCGCTCGTCGGCGTGGCCGCGGTGGCGGCGGGCTTCGGCGTGGTGCACGGCATCACGCTGGGCTTCGGCGCCACGCTGATCGGCGAATCGGTGGATTACGCCATCTACCTCTTCGTGCAATCGGGCGGCGCGCGCGACGCGCGCGAGGCGTGGCTGGCGCAGTTCTGGCCGACCATCCGCCTCGGCGTGCTCACCTCGATGATCGGCTTCGCGGCGCTGCTCGCCTCGGGCTTTCCGGGCCTGGCGCAGCTCGGCCTGTACTCGGTGTGCGGCCTGGCCGCCGCCGCGCTGTTCACGCGCTACGTGCTGCCGCATCTGCTGCCCGCGGGCTTCGGCGTGCGCGAGCTCGCCGGTTTCGGCGCGCACCTGGCGCGCTGGCGCGCCGCCGCGAGCCGCTGGCGCTGGCTGGTCGCGCTGCTCTGCGCGGCGGCCGCGCTCATGCTCTTCACGCAGCGCGGCGCGCTGTGGGCGAGCGACCTCTCGGCGCTGAGCACCGTGAGCGCGCAGGACCAGGCCTACGACGGGCGCCTGCGCGCCGACCTGGGCGCGCCCGATGCGCGCTACCTGGTGGTGGCCCGCGGCGAGGACGAGCAGGAGGCGCTGCGCGCCGCCGAGCGCGTCGCCGCGGCGCTGCGCCCGCTCGTCGTCCAGGGCGTGATCGCGGGCTACGACAGCCCCGCGCGCTACCTGCCGAGCGACGCGGCGCAGGCGGCGCGCGCAGCGAGCCTGCCCGAGCCGCAGGCGCTGCGCGAGCGCCTGGCCCACGCGCTGCGCGGCCTGCCGCTGCGCGCCTCCCGCCTCGAAGGCTTCGTCGCCGACGCGGCGCAGGTGCGCGCCGGCGCGCGCCTCACGCGCGCCGACCTGGAGGGCACCGCGCTCGGCCTCGCGCTCGATGTCCTGCTGCAGCAGCGCGCCGACGGCTGGCACGCGCTGGTGCCGCTGCGCGCGCCCGCCAGCGGCCCGTCGGCCCTGGTCATCGATGCCGCCCAGGTGCGCGAGGCGCTCCTCGGCAGCGGCGCGGTGTTCCTCGACCTCAAGGCCGAAGCCGACGCACTGTATGCCGGCTACCTGCACGAGGCCATCGCGCTCGCCGCCGCCGGCGTGGCGGCGGTGCTGCTGCTGCTCATGCTCGCGCTGCGCTCGGCGGCGCGCGTCGGGCGCGTGGCGGCGCCGCTCGGCGCCGCCGTGCTGGTCACCGCCGCCGCGCTCGCCGCCGCGGGCCAGACGCTCAACCTGCTGCACCTGGTGGGTATGCTCCTCGTGGTCGCGGTCGGCTCCAACTACGCGCTGTTCTTCGAGCGTGCCGGCGGCGCGCCGGCGCCGCGCGTGCTGGCCTCGATCGCGCTCGCCAACGCCACCACGGTGATCGGCTTCGGCGTGCTCGCCACCTCGAGCGTGCCGGTGCTGCGCGCCATCGGCGCCACGGTGGCGCTCGGCACGCTGCTCGCGCTCGCCTTCGCCGCAGCGCTCTCGGGTGCGCGCGACGATGCGCGATAATCGGCCCATGTCCGCGCCGCCTCGCGCCGCACCCTGGCGCCCCACGCCGTTCGTCGGCGGCTCGGCCGTGCTGCACGCCGCAGCGCTCGCCGGCGTCGCCCTCGGCCCCGAGCTCTGGCCGTGGGCGCTCGGCGCGGTGGCGGCCAATCAGGCCGCGATCGTCGCCGGCGGGCTGCTGCCGCGCAGCCGTCTGCTCGGGTCGAACTGGACGCGGCTGCCGGCGCGCGCCGCGGCACGCGGCGAGATCGCGCTGTCGCTCGACGACGGCCCCGATCCGCAGGTCACCCCGAGCGTGCTGGAGCTGCTCGAGCAGCGCGGCGCGCGCGCCACGTTCTTCTGCATCGGCGAGCGCGCCGCGCGCCATCCGGCGCTGGTGCGCGCCATCGTCGGCGCCGGCCACAGCGTCGAGAACCACTCGCTGCGCCACCGCCACGACTTCGCCCTGCTCGGCCCGCACCGCTTCCTGCAGGAGATCGGCGCCGCCCAGGAGGCGCTCGCGGCGATCGCCGGCGTCGCGCCGCGCTTCTTCCGCGCGCCTGCCGGCCTGCGCAATCCGTTCCTCGACTACGCGCTCACGCGCCTGGGCCTGCAACTGGTGAGCTGGACGCGACGCGGCTACGACACGCGCAATGCCGACGCCGACGACGTCCTCGCGCGGCTGACGGACGGCCTGGCCGCGGGCGACATCCTGCTGCTGCACGACGGCCACGCGCGGCGCGCCGCGCACGGCGCGCCGGTGGTGCTCGAGGTGCTGCCGCGGCTGCTCGATCGGCTGCAGGCCGCCGGGCTGCGTCCGGTCACGCTGCGCGCCGCGCTCGATTGATCGACGACGCGCACTACGCCCGCCTGGTCGCGGCGGCCAGCGCCCCGTACCGCGCCGCCGGGCGCTTCGCCTGGCACTTCGCGCGCGGCAAGCTCGCCGGCGACCCGGTGTTCCGCCACCTGCTCGAGGCGCGGCTGATCCCCGAGAACGCGCGCCTGCTCGACCTCGGCTGCGGCC
>JBFFZT010000178.1:0-5054 GCA_041568535.1 Burkholderiales bacterium
CGCGCCGGATGCGCAGTTCCGCGCCGACGTCGCGCGCGAGTTCGAAGACGCCGTCATCGACGTGCTGGTCGCCAAGTGCGCGCTCGCCATGGAGCGCACGGGGCTGACGCAGCTGGTGGTGGCCGGTGGGGTCGGCGCCAACCGGCGCTTGCGCAGCGCGCTCGACGCCCGGGCGAAGGCGCAGGGGTTCGACGTGGTCTACCCGGAGCCGGAGCTGTGCACCGACAACGGCGCCATGATCGCGCTCGCCGCGGCGCTGCGGCTTCAAGCGGGGATCGCGGACGGCGCCGCGCACGCTTTTACGGTGCGCCCGCGCTGGGATCTTGCGGCGGCGGGCTAGGCTTCGCCCCGATGCGCTTTTCCTCGCCGCGCAGGAGCCGGCCGATGTTGGCTTTGTGGCGCCAGATCAGCAGCACGGCGATCGCGACCGTCGCAGGAAAGATCGGCCGCAGCCCGAAACTCCAGAACGCGTAGGCGGGCGCAAAGATCGCGGCGACCAGCGCCGCGAGCGACGAGATGCGGAAGAAGGCGAAGATGGCGGCCCAGCTGGCCATCGTCGCCAGGCCCAGTATCCAGTCGTACGCCAGAAGCACGCCGGCGGCCGTCGCCACGCCCTTGCCGCCCTTGAAGCCGTGGAATACCGGGAACAGGTGGCCCAGGAACACGGCGATGCCCGCGTAGTAGATCGCCGCAGGCTCGACGAAGGAGGCGAGCCACACCGCGAGCCAGCCCTTGCCGCCGTCGCCGGCGAGCGTAAGCGCCGCGATCGCCTTGCGGCCGCTGCGCAGCACGTTGGTGGCGCCGGGATTGCCCGAGCCGTAGCTGCGCGGGTCGGGCATGCCGGCCAGGCGCGACAGCACGATGGCGAATGACACCGAGCCGATCAGGTAGGCGCCGAGCACGGCGAGCGCAGTCTGCATGGCCCGGATGTTACCCGCACGCCCCTATAATCGCGCCACCATGGACGCCATCGTGATCCGCGACCTGCGCGTCGAAGCGCTGATCGGCATCCACAAGCGCGAGCGGCACGTGGCGCAGACGGTATCCGTGGATCTGGAGATCGGCATTCCCGGCGCCGCGGTGTTCAAGAGCGACAAGGTGGCCGACACCATCGACTACGAGCAGGTGGCGCTGAAGATCCGCGCGCTCGCCGCGAGCGGGCACTTCCGCCTGGTGGAGACGCTGGCCGAGCGCATCGCGCGGCTGCTGCTCGACGAGTTCCGCGCCCCCTGGGTCAAGGTCAGCGCCGCGAAAATCGGCATCCTCGCCAACGCGAAGTTCGTCGGCGTGACCATCGAGCGCCGGCGCTAGTCGGCGAGCGCCACCTCCACCAGGCTGGGCTGCAGCACGCGCACGATCTCGCCCGGCGCCATGCCGACGAGGAATCCGCGCCGCCCGCCGTTGATGTAGATCTTCGGCAGCTCCAGCACCGAGCGCTCGAGATACACGCGCAGCGGCTTGCGGGTGCCGAACGGCGAAGTGCCGCCGATCTGGTAGCCCGAGTGGCGCTGCGCCGCCTCCGGCCGGCACGGCTCGATGCGCTTCACGCCCGCCTGGCGCGCGAGGTTCTTGGTCGAGACCTTGCGATCGCCGTGCATCAGCACCAGCAGCGGCTTGCCCCCCTCGTCCTGCATCACCAGCGTCTTCACCACCGCACGCTCGGGCACGCCGAGCGCGCGCGACGATACCTCGGTGCCGCCGTGCTCGACGTAGTCGTACTCGTGCTCCGTATAGGCGACGCCGTGCGCCTTGAGGAACACCGTGGCGGGCGTGTCAGCCACGCGGGTGGTGCTTCGCGTGCAGCGCCTTCAGGCGCTCGCGCGCGACGTGCGTGTAGATCTGCGTGGTCGAGATGTCGGCGTGGCCGAGCAGCATCTGCACCACGCGCAGGTCCGCGCCGTGGTTGATGAGGTGCGTGGCGAAGGCGTGGCGCAGCACGTGCGGCGAGAGCGCCTTGCCGGGGATCGCCTGGCGGCCGTAGCGCTTGATGAGGTGCCAGAACGCCTGCCGCGTCATGCCCGTGCCGCGTTCGGTGACGAAGAGCGCGTCGCTCGATTTCTTCTTGAGCAGCGCGGGCCGCGCGCGCGCGACGTAGCGCTGCACCCAGGACACCGCCTCCTCGCCGAGCGGCACCTGGCGCTCCGTCGAGCCCTTGCCGAGCACGCGCACCACGCCGGCGTCGAGGTTCGCCTCGAATCCCTTCAGCGCCACGAGCTCCGAGACGCGCAGCCCCGTGGCGTAGAGCGCTTCCAGCATGGCGCGGTCGCGCAGCCCGCGGGGCGTATCCACATCGGGCGCGGCGAGCAGCGCCTCGACGTCGGCTTCCGACAGGCTCTTCGGAAAGCGCGGCGCGCGCCGCGGCGCGTCGAGCTTCAGCGTCGGATCGGCGTCGATCGCGTGCTCGCGCAGGCAATAGCGGTAAAAGCGCTTTAGCGTGGAGAGCATGCGCGCCGCGCTCGTGGCGCGCCCGCGGCGCGCTGCCAGGAACGCGAACAGGTCCTGCTCGCGCGCCTGCAGCAGCGTGCGTGCCTTGAGGAACCCGGCGAGCTGCGCCAGGTCGCGCCGGTAGGCTTCGAGCGTATTGCGCGCCAGTCCGTCCTCGAGCCACAACGCGTCGCAGAACGCGTCGACCCGCTTCGCGTCCGCCTCGCTCAGGGCTTGAGCGCGAAGGCGTCCGCTTGCGCTTCGTGCAGGAGCAGCCAACGCTTGGCCTCGATCAGGTAGCCGTCCGTGGCGTGCGCGAAGCCGCCGATGCCGTCGGCGGCCACCACGCGATGGCAGGGAATGACGATCGGCAGGCGATTGTCGCCGCAAGCTTGTCCCACCGCCCGAGCCTCGCCGCCGAGCGCGCGCGCCAGCTCGCCATAGGTGCGCGTGCGCCCGCGCGGGATGGCGCACATCGCCTGCCACACGCTTCTCTGGAATGGCGTGCCTTCGATGGCGAGCGGCAGGTCGAAGCGCGCATCGGGATCGTCGCGATAGCGTTCGAGCTGGCGCGCCGCGCGCTCGGCGAGCGCGTTTTGCGGCGCGAGCGTCGCGGCCGCAGGCGGCAGGTAGCGGATCCCGGTCACGCGCGCCTCGCGCGTCGCCACCGCCACCTTCATCTTCGGAAAAGCGAGGACTACGTCGTACATAGCTTCTCGATCTTCGCCAGCAGATCGTCGGGCACCTCGATGCCTTGCGCGCGCAGCTTTTTCTCCGAAGCGAAGCGTTTCGACCCCGGCAGGCGCACGCCCTCGTCGGCAAGCATCGCGCGCACCACGGCCTCCACGCGCTCCAGGTACTTGTCCGTGCCGGCCAGCGCCGCCGGGTCGATGGCGAGGAACGCCTGGCCGATCCTCGGCTTGTTGCCCTGCTCGGCGAAGAAGGAATCGGCCTCGGGCCCGATCGCCGCGCCGGTGAGCGCCGCGCACACCAGCTCGAAGGCGAGCGCGAGCATCGCACCTTTCGCGCCGCCGATCGGAAACAGGCTGCCGCGCTCGATCGCCTCCTTCGGGTCGGTGGTGGGCTTGCCGTCGCGATCGAGCGCCCAGCCCTCGGGGATCTTCTCGCCCTTTTGCATGGCCACCATGATCTTGCCGCGCACCACCGTGGTGAGCGCGAGGTCGACGACGATTGGGTCGGCGTCCTTGCGCGGAAAGGCGAACGCGACCGGGTCGGTGCCGAACAGCGCCTTCTTGCCGCCCCAGGCGGGAATCGCCGCGGGCGAATTGGTAAACGCCACGCCCACCAGCCCGGCGGCCGCCACCTGCAGCAGATGGATGCCGAGCACGCCGACGTGCGCGCTGTTGCGGATGCCGGCGAAGCCGATGCCGTTGCGGCGCGCGCGCTGGATCACTTCGTCGATCGCCCAGGCGCAGGACTCGTACGGCAGGCCGTCGGCGTTGTCGATCAGGCACACCGCCGCCTTCTGCGCGACGAGCGCCGGGCGCGCGGCGCCGTCGGCGCGGCCGTTGCGCAGCATCGCGCAGTAGAACGGCACGCGCGACATGCCGTGCGTCGGCAGTCCCTGCTGCTCGGCGCGCACCAGATGCTGCGCCGCGGTGTCGGCCATCGTCTCGTGCGCGCCGGCGACGAGCAGCGCTTGCTTCGCCAATTGGAACAGCTCGCGCGCATTCTTCTTCATAATGTCGATTCTAACCAAAGCATTTTCAGGAGGAGGGCGCATGGGAAGCATGATCGAACTGAAGGCGGCCGACGGCCACAAGCTCGCCGCGTATCGCGCCGAGCCCTCGGGCAAGGCGCGCGGCGCGCTGGTGGTGATCCAGGAGATCTTCGGCGTCAACAAGCACATCAAGGGCGTCGCCGACGGCTACGCGGCGGACGGCTACCTCGCTATCGCGCCAGCGATGTTCGACCGCGTGCAGCGCGGCTACGACACGGGCTACTCGCCGCCCGAGATCGAGGCCGGCCGCGCCCTCATGCAGAAGATGGACTGGAAGCAGACCATGCAGGACGCGGCGGCGGCGCTCGAGGCGGCGAAGGCCGGGGGCAAGGTGGGCATCGTGGGCTATTGCTGGGGCGGCACCGTCACTTGGGTGGCGGCGGCGCGGATTTCCGGGTTCGCCTGCGCGGTGCCGTACTACGGCGGCGGCATGCCCGGCTTCATCGGCGAGAAGCCCAAGTGCCCCACGATGTGCCACTTCGGCGAGCAGGATCAGTCGCCGACGCTGGAGCAGGCCAAGCAGATCGCCAAGGCGCACCCGGAGATCACCGCGCACTTCTACCCGGGCGCCGGGCACGGCTTCAACTGCGACATGCGCGGCTCCTACAACGCCGAGGCCTCCAAGCTCGCCCGGCAGCGCACGCTCGAATTCTTCAGGAAGCACCTCGGCTGAGCAGGCTCTCGCCCGGGCGCACCCGGGTGAAGGCCACCGGCTTCATCGACACTTCCAGCCGCTCGCCGGCGGCGCGCACGCTCGAGTAGGCGGAGCGCTCGAGCGCGCTCGCCTCGGGGTAGTCGGCGCGATAGTGTGCGCCGCGCGAGTCTTCGCGCGCGAGCGCGGCTTGCGCAATCGCCCGGCTGGTCTGCACCAGGCTCTTCAGGTTCAGCC
>JBFFZT010000179.1:0-5020 GCA_041568535.1 Burkholderiales bacterium
ATGGGTGCGTCCGCCCCCCAAGTCATGTTCTTCAAGTCCATGCCGTCGCGCAGCCTAGATCGTTCCTGGACGGGAGAGAGCCGCCGGAGGCTGTCCTGACGACATATTGCAGCATCCGGGACGAGCCGGACCCATAACGTCAGGAAGTGACAAGCGCCGGCTCCCCCATCCGGTGCGCTCCCCCGCCCTTACGGCGCTAACGTCCGCCAGCGCCGCGCCATCTGGCCCGCCAAAAAAAAAGGCCGGGTTTCCCCGGCCTGCTCCCAATTCTGCGGCGCTAGCCCACCGAAGCGAAGAACGCTTTGATCTCGCGCGCCAGCGCCTGCGGCTGCTCCAGCGCAGCGAAATGCCCGCCTTTCTGCATCACCGTCCACCGGCGGATATCGGTGTAGGTCTGCGCCGCCAGCGAGCGCGGCGGCCGCAGGATCTCCTTCGGAAACGCCGCGTAGCCCATGGGCACGTCGACGGTGGTGCCCTCGGGGATCGGCCAGGGCCGGTGCATGCGCGTGTAGTACGGCCAAAACGACGCGCCGATCGCGCCGGTAAACCAGTACAGCGAGATGTCGGCGAGCATCTCGTCGCGGGTAAGCGCGTTCTCCGGATTGCCGTCGCAGTCGGTCCAGCCGCGGAACTTCTCCACCAGCCACGCCGCGAGGCCCGCGGGCGAGTCGGTGAGGCCGAAGGCGAGCGTCTGCGGCCTGGTGCCCTGGATCCACTGGTACCCGGTCTCTTCCTTGAGGAACGTCGCGAGCTCGCCAAGGTACTTCTTTTGCTCCGGGTCGGACTCGACCACCGCCTTCGGGTCGCGCCGCACGGGGAGAAAGTTCAGATGGATGCCGAGCAGCCGCCGCGGGACCTCCACTCCAAGTCGCGAGGTGACGAACGCACCCCAGTCGCCGCCCTGCGCCGCGAATTTCTCGTAGCCGAGGAGGCTCATCAGCGCGGCGAAGATCGCCGCGATCTCTTCCACGCCGCAGCGCTGCTGCCCGGGCCTGAACGACATGGTGTAGCCGGGCAGCGAGGGCGCGACGATCGTGAACTGCTCGCGCAGCAGCGGGATCAGCTTGAGGAACTCGAGCACCGAGCCCGGCCAGCCGTGCGAGAGCAGCAGCGGCGTCGGGTTCTTTCCCGTCCCCGTCACGTGGAGGAAGTGCACGTCGATGCCGCGGATCGGGACCGTGAACTGCGGCAGCGCGTTCAGCTGCGCCTCTGCGGCGCGCCAGTCGAAGCCGTTCTGCCAGTACTCGACCAGCGTCTTCAGGTAGGCGACGCTGGTGCCGCTCGACCAGGGCGCAAGCGGCGGCTCGTCGGGCCAGCGCGTGCGCGCAAGTCGCGCGCGCAGGTCGGCGATCGCCGCCTCGGGGATCTGCAGGCGAAAGGGCTTGGGCCGGGGCGCGCTCATCCGCAAACGGAAAAGGCCGGGGAAACCCGGCCTCTTTCTCGTGCGTGCATCGTGCTGCGCGCCTTACGCCGCCTTCTTTTCCTCGGCCGGCTTCTTGTCGTCGGCGGGCTTCTTGTCCTGCGCCGTCGGCTCCGGCCGGTCCATGAGCGTCACCAGCGCCATCGGCGCGTTGTCGCCCTTGCGCATGCCGGTCTTCAGGATGCGCAGGTAGCCGCCGTTTCTCTTCGCGTAGCGCGGCCCGAGCTCGCCGAACAGCTTGCCGACGATGTCGCGGTCGCGCAGGCGGTCGAACGCCAGGCGCCGGTTGGCGAGCGAGGGCGCCTTGCCCAGCGTGATCATCGGCTCGACCACGCGGCGCAGCTCCTTCGCCTTGGGCAGCGTCGTGCTGATCTCCTCGTGGCGCAGGAGCGACACCATCATGTTGCGCAGCATCGCGAGCCGGTGGCTCGAAGTGCGGTTGAGCTTCCTGAGGCCTAGTCCGTGACGCATGGCGCCCTCATCCGCGGTGGTGCTCGAGCCCGGCCGGCGGCCAGTTCTCCAGCTTCATGCCCAGGGTCAGCCCGCGCGAAGCGAGCACTTCCTTGATCTCGTTGAGCGACTTGCGCCCCAGGTTCGGCGTCTTCAGGAGCTCGGTTTCGCTCCTCTGGATCAGGTCGCCGATGTAGTAGATGTTCTCGGCCTTGAGGCAGTTGGCCGAGCGCACGGTGAGCTCGAGGTCGTCGACCGGACGCAGCAGGATCGGATCCACGGTGGGCGACTTCGGCGCCTCGGTGGGCAGCGCGGTGCCTTCCAGCTGCGCGAACACGGACAGCTGGTCCACCAGGACGCGGGCCGCGTAGCGGATCGCCTCCTCCGGCTCGATCGAGCCGTTGGTCTCGATGTCCATGATCAGCTTGTCGAGGTCGGTGCGCTGCTCGACGCGCGCCGATTCCACGGCGTAGGACACGCGGCGCACCGGGCTGAACGAGGCGTCGAGGATGATGCGGCCGATGCCCTTGGTCTCTTCCGGCAGGAAGCGCATGTTGCCCGGCACGTAGCCGCGCCCGGCTTCCACCTTGATCTGCATCTCGAGCTTGCCCGTGGCCGACAGGTGGGCGACGACGTGCTCGGGATTGACGATCTCCACGTCGTGCGAGGGCTCGATGTCCGCCGCGGTCACCGGCCCCTCGCCCTTCTTCTTCAGGCTGAGGATCGCTTCCTGGCGGTTATGCAGCCGGAACACGATGCCCTTCAGGTTGAGCAGGATGTCGACCACGTCTTCGACGACGCCGTCCATGGTCGAGTACTCGTGCACCACGCCCGCGATCTGCACCTCGGTCGGGGCGTAGCCCGGCATGGAGGACAGCAGCACGCGGCGCAGCGCGTTGCCGAGCGTATGGCCGTAGCCGCGCTCGAAAGGCTCCATGGTCACCTTGGCGTGCGAGGGCGACAGGTTCTGTACGTCGACGATGCGCGGCTTGAGAAATCCGGATTGCGGCATGTGCGTGTTTTCCCGTTACTTCGAATACAGCTCGATGATCAGGCTTTCATTGACCGTGGACGGCAGGTCGGCGCGCGCCGGCAGCGACTTGAAGGTGCCCTTGAGCGCCTTCGCGTCGACTTCCATCCACTCGGGCACGCCGCGGCTTTCGGCGGCCTCGCTCGAGGCCTTGATGCGCAGCTGCGCCTTGGCCTTGCCGGTCACTTCGACCACGTCGCCCGGGCGCACCTGGTACGACGGGATGTTGACGCGCTTGCCGTTGACGTGGATGCCGTTGTGGCGCACCACTTGGCGCGCCTCGGTGCGCGACGCGCCGAAGCCCATGCGGTAGGCGACGTTGTCGAGGCGCGTCTCGAGGAGCTGCAGCAGCCGCTCGCCCGTGACGCCCTTGGAGCGCGAGGCTTCCGCGTAGGTCTTGCGGAACTGGCGCTCCAGCACGCCGTAGGTGCGGCGCAACTTCTGCTTCTCGCGCAACTGCTTGCCGAAATCCGACATGCGGCTGCCGCTCTTTTGCCCGTGCTGACCGGGGGCGTAGCCGCGCCGCTCGACCGCGCAGCGGTCGGTGAAGCACTTCTCGCCCTTGAGGAAGAGCTTCTCGCCTTCCCTGCGGCACTGCCGGCACTTGGGGCCGATGTCTCTGGCCATGTGTTCTCCTTGCCTGTCCTGTCAGACGCGCCGGCGCTTGGGCGCGCGGCAGCCGTTGTGGGGAACCGGGGTTACATCGGCGATGCTGCCGATCTTGAGGCCGATCGCGTTCAGCGCGCGCACCGCGGACTCGCGGCCGGGCCCCGGGCCCTTGATGCGCACGTCGATGTTCTTCACGCCGCATTCCTGCGCCGCGCGGCCGGCGCGCTCGGCGGCGACCTGCGCCGCGAACGGGGTCGACTTGCGCGAGCCCTTGAAGCCGGCGTTGCCGGAAGTGGCCCAGGCGAGCGTGTTGCCCTGGCGGTCGGTGATGGTGACGATGGTGTTGTTGAAGGAGGCGTGCACGTGCGCGATACCTTCGGCCACGTTCTTCTTGACCTTCTTGCGCGCGCGCGCCGACGCCGTCTGCTGCAGCTGCTGCTGCGAGGGGGTGGTTCTGCTGGCCATGGTCGCGGTCCCCGGTTACGCGGCCTTGCCGGCCGGCACGTTCAGCTTGATCGCCGCCTTGCGCGGCCCCTTGCGCGTACGCGCGTTGGTGCGCGTGCGCTGCCCGCGCACCGGCAGGCCCTTGCGGTGACGCTGGCCGCGGTAGCAGCCGAGGTCCATCAGCCGCTTGATCGACATCGACACCTCGCGCCGCAGGTCGCCTTCGAGCGACAGGCGCGTCACCTGCTCGCGCAGGCGCTCCATCTCCGCGTCGCTCAGGTCCTTGATCTTGCGGTTGCGCTCCACGCCCGCGGCGGCGCACAGCGCCTGCGCGCGCGCGCGGCCGATGCCGAAGATCGCCGTCAGCGCGATCTCCGCGTGCTGGTGATTCGGAATGTTGATGCCTGCAATGCGTGCCATGGGGGTCCCGGGGAAACCTGAAATTATACCTGTTTCGTCAAGGCGTTATCAACCCTGCCGCTGCTTGTGACGCGGGTCCGAGCAGATGACGCGCACCACGCGCTTGCGCCGCACGATCTTGCACTTGCGGCAGATCTTCTTCACCGATGCCATCACTTTCATGTCACTCGCTCCTTGTGTCTTGCGCGCGCTGCTAGCGGACCGGCAGGCCGCCGCCCTTGAAGTTCGCCTTGCGCAGCAGGCTTTCGTACTGGTGCGTCATGACGTAGGCCTGCACCTGCGACATGAAGTCCATCGTCACCACCACGATGATCAGCAGCGACGTGCCGCCGAAGTAGAACGGCACGTTCCAGCGCAGGATGAGGAACTCCGGCAGCAGGCAGACCAGCGTCACGTAGATCGCGCCGGCGAGCGTGAGGCGCGTCAGGATCTTCTCCAGGTAGCGCGAGGTCTGCTCGCCCGGGCGGATGCCGGGCACGAAGGCGCCGGATTTCTTCAGGTTGTCCGCCGTCTCCTTCGGGTTGTACTGCAGCGCCGTGTAGAAGAAGCAGAAGAAGATGATGAGCCCCGCGTACATCAGCACGTAGATCGGCTGGCCCGGCGTGAGCGTTGCGGAGATGTCGCGCAGCCAGACCATGCCCTCGGCC
>JBFFZT010000180.1:0-5015 GCA_041568535.1 Burkholderiales bacterium
CGCGCGCCGTGTCCGCGAACGCGCGCAGCAGGGCGAGATCGGTGTCGCTGAAGGGCTGCAGGTGGCGGAACACCAGCACGACCGCCTCCTCCCCCACCGCCACCTCGATCTGCGGCACGCGCTCGCGAATGGACAGCTCGCCGATGAGCGCGCGCAGCTGCGGTATCAGCGCCGACACCTGCGCCGGCAGCACCAGGCAGCCCTGCATGTCGGCGACGAAGCTCGAGCGGCGCTCGCGAAAACCCACCAGCGCCCCGCCCTTCTTCTCGACGTAGCGCACCGAGAGCCGCGCCCGATGCCGGTAGCCCCACTCGGCGCCGTAGATCGGCGCCAGCACGCATTCCAGCTCGACCTTGCCGATGCGCTCGAAGCAGTCCTCCAGCCAGCGCTGCTTGGCGGCGACCTGGGTGCGCGCGTCGGCGTGCTGGATGGCGCAGCCGCCGCAGTTCTCGTAGTACGGACAGGGCGGCGCGCGGCGCCCGCTCGAGGCCTGCACGACCGCCACCGCGCGCGCGGTGTCGAACTTGGGCTTGGAGCGCAGGACCTGCACGTCGACGGTCTCGCCGCCGAGCGCGCCCTCGACGAACACGACCTTGCCCGCGGCATTGCGCGCGATGCCGTGGCCGCCGGCATCGAGCGCGGTGATCTTCAGCCGGTCCAACGGGAGAGGAACTCGCGCCAGTGCGCGCCCTTCAGCTTTTCCAGCGCGGCGCGCAGCAGCGCGCATTCCTTGTCGTGCTGCGCCGCGGTGAGCGCGCCGCGCAGCTTCTGGAAGCGCAGCCAGAGCAGGTAGGTGTTCGCGGTGTCGGCTTCGCAGTAGTCGCGGATCTCGCCGATGCGCCCCTCGAGGTAGGCCCCCCAGACCTGCGCGCCGCCCACGCCGATCTTGCCCGGCAGGCCGGCAAGCTGCGCCACTTCGTCGAGCGGCGCGTTGTTGCGCGGCTGGTACATGGCGAGCACGTCCATCAGGTCGAGGTGGCGCGCGTGGTAGCGCCCGACGTAGCTGTTGAAGCGGAAGTCGCGGTCGTCCTCGCCCTGGTCCCAGAATTTGGGCGCCGCGACGCCGTGCACGAGCGCCCGGTAGCCGAGCACCGGCAGGTCGAAGCCGCCGCCGTTCCAGGACACGAGCTGCGGCACCAGCTTCTCGACGCCGTCGAAGAAGCGCTGGATGGCCTCCTTCTCGGCAGTATCGGGCGCGCCGATCGAGAACACCTTGATGCCCTCGCCCTCGCGCAGCACGCACGAGATCACGGCGACGCGGTGCAGGTGCGGCGCGAGAAAGTCGCTCCCGGTCTGCGTGCGCCGCTTCTGGAACGCGATCTCGGCGACCTCGCGGTCGGGAAGGCTTGCGGGGAGATCGTACAGGCGCCGGATGCCCTGAACGTCCGGCACCGTCTCGATATCGAACGCCAGGACCGGCGTCATGGCCTAGTCCGGGAAAACGCCCGTCGACAGGTAGCGGTCGCCGCGGTCGCAGATGATGGTGACCACGACCGCGTGCTTCAGCTCCTTCGCGATGCGCAAGGCCACCGCCGCCGCCCCGCCCGAGGAAATGCCGGCGAAGATCCCTTCCTCGCGCGCGAGGCGCCGCGTCATCTCCTCGGCGTCGGCCTGGCTCACGTACTCGAGCTGGTCGACGCGCGCCTGGTCGTAGATCTTCGGCAGGTAGGCCTCCGGCCACTTGCGGATGCCCGGGATCTGCGCGCCCTCCTCGGGCTGGCAGCCGATGATCCGGATCTTCGGGTTCTTCTCCTTGAAGAAGCGCGAGCAGCCCATGATGGTGCCGGTGGTGCCCATCGACGAGACGAAATGGGTGATCTTGCCGCCGGTGTCGCGCCAGATCTCGGGCCCAGTGGTCTCGTAATGCGCGAGCGGGTTGTCGGGGTTGGCGAACTGGTCGAGCATCACGCCCTTGCCCTCGCGCACCATCTTCTCGGCGAGATCGCGCGCGGCTTCCATGCCGCCTTTCTGCGGCGTGAGGATGATCTCTGCGCCGAAAGCGCGCATGGTCTGGCGCCGCTCCACCGAGAGGTGCTCGGGCATGATCAGGATCATGCGAAAGCCGCGGATCGCCGCGGCCATGGCGAGCGCGATGCCGGTGTTGCCCGAGGTCGGCTCGATCAGCACGTCGCCCTTCTTGATCGTGCCGCGCTCCTCGGCACGGCGCACCATGGAGATCGCCGGCCGGTCCTTGACCGACCCGGCCGGGTTGTTGCCCTCGAGCTTGGCGAGGATCACGTTGCCGCGGCGCGCGCTCTCGTCTCCGGGCAGCCGCTGCAGCCGCACCAGCGGCGTCTCGCCGATAAAGTCCGCGACGGTGCGCTTCACGCCTGCAGCCGGTCCTGCACGTACGCCGCCACGCCTTCGGCCACGTCCATGAACTCGCCGTCGTAGCCGGCCTCGCGCAGCTGCGTCAGGTCGGCCTCGGTGAAGCTCTGGTAGCGCGCCGCGAGCTGCGGCGGGAACGGCACGTACTCGATCAGCTTCTGCGCGGCGAGCTCGGCGGCGCTGGCGCGCGTGCCGCGCGCGGCGTTCACCACCGCGGCGGCGAGCTCGTTGAAGGTCTGCGCCCGCCCGGTGCCGCAGTTGAAGATGCCGGAGCGCTTGCGGTGCTCGAGGAAATGCAGGTTCACCTTCACCGCGTCGTCGACGTGGATGAAGTCGCGCCGCTGCTCGCCGTCGCCGAAGCCGCCCGAGCCGACGAACAGCTTCACCCGCCCCTCGGCCGCCAGCTGATGCCAGGCGTGGTACGCGACCGAGGCCATGCGTCCCTTGTGCGCCTCGTTCGGCCCGTAGACGTTGAAATAGCGCAGGCCGACGATCTGCGCCGAGCACCCGGGCAGCGTGCGCCGCACGTACTGGTCGAAGAGGAACTTGGAGTAGCCGTACACGTTGAGCGGCGCCTCGCACGCGCGCTCCTCGCGAAAGCCGTTCTTCCCCGCGCCGTACACCGACGCCGACGAGGCGTAGACGAGCGGCACCTCCTCCTCCTGGCACCAGTCGAGCAGCGCGCGCGAGTAGCGGTAGTTGTTGTCCATCACGTAGCGGCCGTCCGCGGCCATGGTGTCCGAGCAGGCGCCCTGGTGCAGCACGGCTTCGACCGCGCCGTCGAACTGGCCGGCCTCGAGCCGCGCGAGGAACTCGCGCTTGTCGAGGTAGTCCTCGATCTCGCAGGCGACGAGGTTGGGCACCTTGTCGACGTTCTCCAGGTTGTCGACCGCCAGGATCTCGGTGATGCCCGCGCGGTTGAGCGCGGCGACGAGGCGCGAGCCGATGAACCCGGCGGCGCCGGTGACGATGTGCAGCATCAGCTTCCTCCGAACAGCTCTTCGCGCGTCACCACCGCGGTGCCGAACTTGGTGACCTTGATGCCGCCGGCGCGGTTGGCGAGGCGCGCAGCCGACTCCATGGATTCGCCGGCCGCGAGCATCACGGCCAGCACCCCGATCACGGTGTCGCCGGCGCCGGTGACGTCGGCGACCTCGCGCGGCTCGCCCTTGATGCGCACGGTGCGCCCCTTGCGGAACAGCGTCATGCCGTCCTCGCCGCGCGTGAGCAGCAGCGCCTCGAGGCGCAGCTTGGCGCGCAGCGCCTGCGCGCGCGCCGCGAGGTCGCGCTCGTCCTTCCAGCGCCCGACCACGTCCTCGAGCTCCTTCAGGTTCGGGGTGATCATGCTCGCGCCGCGGTAGCGCGAGTAGTCGTCGCCCTTGGGGTCGACCAGCACGGTCTTTCGCGCGCGGCGCCCCTCGCGGATCATGGTGGCGACGTGCGCGAGCCCGCCCTTGCCGTAGTCGGAGAGCAGCACCACGTCGCAGGCGGGCAGCGCCTTGCGGTAATCGACGAGCTTGGAGGCGAGCACCTCCTTCGACGGCGGCGTCTCCATGTCGATGCGCAGCAGCTGCTGCTTCTTGTGCACCACGCGCAGCTTCTGCGTGGTGCGCACCGAAGGGTCGCGCCGCAGGCTTGCCGTGACGCCCTCGGCCTTGAGCAGCTCGGCCACGCGCTCGCCCGCCTCGTCGCGCCCGGTGACCGAGAGCAGCGTGGTCGGCGCGCCCAGCGCCGCGCAGTTGCGCGCCACGTTCGCCGCGCCGCCGAGGCGCTCCTCCTCGCGCTGCCACAGCACCACCGGCACCGGCGCCTCGGGCGAGATGCGCGTCGCGTCGCCGTACCAGTAGCGGTCGAGCATCACATCGCCCACCACCAGCACGCGCGCCTTGTCGGTCGCCGGCACCTTCATGCGCGTCGCCCGATGGCGAAGTACTCGAAGCCGTGTCCCTGGACCACGGCCGGATCGTACAGGTTGCGGCCGTCGAAGATCACCGGGTGCGCGAGCTTCGACTTCAGCGCTTCGAAATCCGGGCTGCGGAACTCGCGCCACTCGGTGACGATGGCGAGCGCGTCGCAGCCCTCGAGCGCCTCGAGCGCGCCGTCCACGATCGCCACGCGCGGCTCGTCGGCGTAGAGGCGCCGGGCGGCCGCGCCCGCCACCGGGTCGTAGGCGCGCACGCTCGCGCCCGCGCCCAGCAGGTCGGCCACCAGCGTGCGGCTGGCCGCCTCGCGCAGGTCGTCGGTGTTCGGCTTAAAGGCGAGCCCCCAAACGGCGAAACGCCTTCCCGTGAGGCGCTCGCCGAAGCGCGCGCGCACCTTTTCGCCCAGCACGTGCTTTTGCGCCTGGTTTACCGCTGCCACGGCGTCGAGCACCCTGAGCTGCCGACCGGCCTCGGCGGCGCTGCGCTGCAGCGCGGCGAGGTCCTTGGGAAAGCATGAGCCGCCGAAGCCCGCGCCGGCGTACAGGAAGTGAAAGCCGATGCGCGGATCTGCGCCGATGCCGCGGCGCACTTCCTCGATGTCGGCGCCCAGGCGCTCGGCGAGGTTGGCGAGCTCGTTCATGAACGAGATGCGCGTCGCCAGCATGGCGTTGGCGGCGTACTTGGTGAGCTCGGCCGAGCGCACGCTCATGTGCAGGATGCGCTCGTGGTTGCGGTTGAACGGCGCATACAGCTCGCGCAGCAGCG
>JBFFZT010000181.1:0-4973 GCA_041568535.1 Burkholderiales bacterium
CGGATACGTCGGCGCGGGCCTGATGGGCCTGCCGATGGTCAAGCGCCTCGCCTCGCTCAAGTACGCGATCCGCGCTTACGACATCGTGCCGGAGAAGATCGCAGCGGCCGTAGCGGCCGGGGCCGCCGCCGCGTCCTCGCCCGCCGACGCGGTGCAAGGCGCCGACCTCGTGCTGCTGAATCTCCCGACCACCGACGCCGTCGAGCAGGCCGTGTTCGGCGAAAAGGGGGTTGCGAGCGCGCTGAAGCCGCCGCAGCTCGTGGTCGATTTCTCCACCGTCAAGGTCGACAAGTGCAAGGCGTTCGGCGCGAAGCTGCGCCAGCAAACCGGCTGCGGCTGGATCGACGCGCCGGTCTCGGGCGGGCCGCCCGCCTCGGGCAGCGGCACGCTCACCGTCATGGCAGGGGGCGAAGCCGCCGACATCGCGCGCGCGCAGCCGCTCTTTGCTGACGTCGCGGGGCGCTTCACGCACATGGGCCCGCCCGCCGCCGGCATGGCGACCAAGATGCTCAACCAGCTCATCGTCGGCGCGGGGCACGCGGTGATGGCCGAGGCGATCGTGCTCGCCGAGGCCGCGGGCATCGACGCGGCGCGCCTGCCCGAGTGCCTTGCCGGGGGCCTGGCCGACAGCGCGCTGCTGCAGAAGCTCTATCCGCGCATGCAGCGGCGCGAGTTCGCGCCGCAGGGCTACGTGCGCCAGCTCTTGAAAGACCTGGAGATGGTGAGCGAGTATGCGGCGGGCCTCAAGGCGCCCACGCCGCTGATGGGCGAGGCGTTGCAGCTCTATCGCATCGTGGCGCACCTCGGGCACACCGAGCTCGACACCGCGGCCGTGCTCAAGGCATACGAGCGATGACGACGCGAATCGGACTGGTGCTGGGCGATCCCGCGGGCGTGGGCGCGGAGCTCGCGGCGAAGCTGCTCGACGCGTTGTCGCGCGAGGAGCGCGCGGGCGTCACGGTGATCGGCGATGCGCGCCAGCTCGCCGCCGGCGCGCGCATCGCGAAGACGAAGCCGCCGGAGGTCGAGGTGCTCGATCGCGCCAACGCCGACCCGGCGAAGATTCCGCTGGGCAAAGCGAGTGCCGAGACCGGGCGCGCGGCGCTCGACAACTTCACCACCGCGCTCGACCTCGCGCGCGAAGGCAAGCTCGATGCGGTGTGCTTCACGCCGTTCAACAAGCAGGCGCTGATGCTCGCGGGCAACCGCTTCGAGGACGAGCTGCGCTACGCCGCCGACCACATGCGCTGGTCCGGGCCGGTGGGCGAGTTCAACATCCTCGGGCGCCTGTGGAACGCGCGCGTCACCTCGCACATCGGCATTGCGCAGGTCTCGGCCCACCTCACGCGCGAGCGCGTGCTCGAGGCGATCCAGCTCACCGATGCGCAGATGCGCCGCGCCGGCTTCAAGCCGCCGCGCATCGCGGTGGCGGCGCTCAACCCGCACGCGGGCGAGGGCGGCGTGTTCGGGCGCGAGGAGATCGACGTCATCGCGCCCGCGGTCAAGGCTGCGCAGGCGCAGGGCATCGAGGCGAGCGGCCCGTTCCCTTCGGACACCGTGTACCTGCGCGCGCGCGACGGCCAGTTCGATTCGGTGGTCACCATGTACCACGACCAAGGGCAGATCGCGATCAAGCTGCTCGGCTTCTCGCGCGGGGTGACGCTGCTCGGCGGCCTGCCGGTGGCGGTGACCACACCTGCGCAGGGCACCGCCTACGACATCGCGGGCAAAGGGGTGGCGACGGCCGACGCCCTGAAGAACGCGTTCGCCATCGCTCGCACGCTCGGCGCCGCGTGAAGATCACGCGCGTCGAGGCGGTGCCGCTCTCGATCCCGAGCCGCTACGGCGCGGACTCGTGGGCGCTTGGGACGGGCGGCTGGAAGGCGCTCGATTTTTGCCTGGTGCGCGTGGACACCGACGCGGGGCTCACCGGCTGGGGCGAGGCGTTTTCCTACTCCTGCCGGCGCGCCGTCGTCGCCGCGGTGAACGACATGATCGCGCCCATCGCCCAGGGGCACGACGCGACGGACATCGCCGGCCTGCACGCGACGATTCAGAGGCGGCTGCACATCTTCGGGCGCTTCGGCATCACGGCGTTCGCCCTCTCGGGCCTCGATATCGCGCTCTGGGACCTCGCGGGCAAAGCCGCTGGCAAGCCGCTGCACGCGCTCCTGGGCGGCGCGCGCCGCGAGCGGCTCGAGTGTTACGCAAGCCTGCTGCGCTATGCCGACAACGCGCTCGTCACGCGCTATTGCGAGCAGGCGGTGAGCGAGGGCTTCAAGGCGATCAAGCTGCACGAGGTGGACGAGAAGGTGATCGCGGCCGCGCGCAAGGCGGTGCCGCGCGAGGCGGCGCTGCTGCTCGACGTCAACTGCGAATGGAGCGTGCAGGACGCGATCGCGGTCGGCAAGCGGCTCGCGCCGCTCGGCCTGGGCTGGTTCGAGGAGCCCGTGTTCCCGCCCGAGGACGGCGCCGGGCTGCGCGCGGTGGGGGAAGGCTGCGGCATCCCGATCGCGGCGGGCGAGAACTGCTGCTTCGCGACGCAGTTCGCCGCCCTGTTCGATGCACGCGCAGTGCAGATCGCGCAGCCCTCGGTCACCAAGGTGGGCGGCGTCACGGAGTTCCGCCGCGTGGCGCAACTGGCCGCGAAGCACAAGGTGCGGCTCGCGCCGCACTCGCCGTACTTCGGCCCGGGCGCGCTCGCCACGCTGCACCTCATCGCGGCGCTCGCGTTCGAGGAGCGCTTCGAGTACTTCTATCTGTGGGCCGATGCGGCGCTCTACGGCGAGGCGCTCGCGCCCAAGGCAGGCGCGCTGGCCGTGCCGCAGGCGCCGGGGCTCGGCGCTGACCCGGATGCGGAGGTGCTGCGGCGCTACCGCGCCGACTGAGGCTTCTTCAGGCGGATCAGGAACACGAGCGGCACCACGACGAGCGAAGTCGCGACGAAGAACACGAACGCGTCGAGGTAGCCGATCATCTGCGCCTGGCGCGCCATCTCGCGCGCGAACGCCGCCTGGCCGCCAAGATCCTGCAGGTTCCACGCGCCGGCGATCGAGGGCATGCGCAGCGCCTCGCTGTAGGGTGTGACGCGCTCGGCGAGCTCGGCGTAGCTGGCGCGCTGCATGCGCACCGCCAGGCTGATGCTGAGCGAGATGTGGATGCTGGAGCCGATGTTGCGCACCATGTGGTAGACCGCGGAGCCTTCCGCGACGCGCTCCGGGGCGAGGGTGGCGAAGGTCACCATGGTGATCGCCACCCACAGCACGCCGACGCCGAAGCCCTGGATCGCCATCGGCCAGAACACGTTCGCGGTCCCCGGATTCATGTCGAGCTGCGCGAGCTGCCAGCCCGCCACGGCCTGCAGCAGGAAGCCGAGCAGGATCATGGCGCGCGGATCCAGGCGGCTGGCGAAGATCATGAGGAAGAAGGCGACCAGCGTGCCCAGGCCGCGCGCGCCCAGCACGAAGCCGATTACCGAATCGGGATAGCCGCTCACGCCCTGCAGCATCGGCGGCAGCAGCGTCATGGGGGTGAAGTTGAGCATGCCGAAGACGAAGATCAGCACCATGCCGATGCTGAAGTTGCGGTCGCCGAGCGTGCGCGGGTCGAGGAACGGCCGCTCGGCGGTCGCGCTGTGCACGATGAAGGAGTACAGCGCGATGCTGGCGATCGCCGCCCAGGTCACGATCTCGGCGGAATCGAACCAGTCGGCGCGCTCGCCGCGATCGAGCATCAGCTGCGCGCTCGCCAGCGCGAGCGCCAGCATGAGAAAGCCCAGCCAGTCCAGGCGCGTCTTGCTCGCGCCGGCGCGGTCGTGGATGAAGGCGAAGGTGCCGAGCAGCGCCAGCAGCGCGAACGGCACGATCATGTAGAACACGTAGCGCCAGTTGTAGGCCTCGGACAGCCAGCCCCCGGCCACCGGCCCGACGATCGGGCCGAGCACCGAGCCCATGCCGAAGATCGCGATCACTGCGCCGTGGTGGCGCTTGGCATAGGTGTCGAGCACGATGGCCTGCGACACCGGCACCAGCGGCGCGCCGAAGGCGCCCTGCAGCGCGCGGAACAGCACCAGCTCGCCGAGCGAGTCGGCCAGCCCGCAGGCGAGCGACGCCGCGCCGAAGCCGATGACGGCGAAGTTGCAGAGCTTCCTGCGGCCGAAGCGCGTCACCAGCCAGCCGGCGAGCGGCGTCAGGATCGCGGTGGCGACGAGGTTCGAGGTCACCACCCAGGTGATCTGGTCCGGGGTCGCCGACAAGGCGCCCTGCATCTGCGGCAGCGAGACGTTGGCGATGGTGACCGTCATCGCGTAGAGGAAGGTCACCATGGTGCAGGTGGCGAGGATCAGCGCCCGCTCGAGCGCCGCGGCGGGGCCCGTGGCCTCGGACAGCGGAACCGGCGGTTGCGCGCTCACGGCCCGGCGCCGCGGCTAGCGGCCGAAGAGGCTGAGCAGGGCCGGCATGCCGCGGCTGCGGCCCGTGTCGACGGCCACGCTGACCGTCATGCCGACACGCAGCGCCGGCCGCTCGGCCTCCTCGGCCGGCGCCAGCGCAAAGTGCACCGGCACGCGCTGCACCACCTTGACCCAGTTGCCGGTCGCGTTCTGCGGCGGCAGCAGCGCGAACTCGGCGCCGGTGGCCGGCGCGATCGCGGTGACGCGCACCTGCCACTCGACGCCCGGAAAGGCGTCGGCGACGACGCGCGCGGTCTGCCCCACGCGCAGGTGGGTGAGCTGCGTCTCCTTGAAATTGGCCTCGATCCAGCGCTCGCCCGCCTGCACCAGGCTGAACACGGGGGTGCCGCGCGCCACGTGCTCGCCGGCCTGCAGCCGCAGGTTGCTCACCGTGCCCGCGGCGGGCGCGTGCACGCGCGTGCGGGCGAGCTCCAGCGCCGCGGCGTCGCGCCCCGCCTGCGCCGCGAGCACGCGCGGATGGCGTGCGGCCGGCAGCTTCGGATCGCCGCCGAGCCCCGCGAGC
>JBFFZT010000182.1:0-4963 GCA_041568535.1 Burkholderiales bacterium
CGCAAACAGGCCCGCCACGCCGGCGAGGCCCAGGCCGACCACCAGCAGGCCGGTAATGGCGCCGCCCTTGAAGGCCACCTGCAGCGCTTCATTCAGGCCGACGCGCGCGGCCTCCGCGGTGCGCACGTTGGCGCGCACGGAAATGTTCATGCCGATGATGCCGCAGGCGCCGGAGAGCACCGCGCCTAACAGGAACCCCCAGGCCGTAGTCCAGCCCAGCTGCGGCGTGAAGCCGATGGCGAAAAACAGCACCGCGCCGACCATCGAGATGGTCTTGTACTGGCGCCACAGGTAGGCGGTGGCGCCTTCGCGGATCGCGGCCGCGATCTCGCGCATGCGCTCGTTGCCGTCGGGCAGCCTGAGGATCTGCGCGCTCTGCCACACGCCGTAGACGATCGCCAACAGTGCGCATATAAGCGCGAAAGTAAGTCCGCCAGCCATGCTTGTTCTCCCCTTCTGCGTGCGCGGGGCGGAGAGCCCCGCGGAAAAGGGGGCGATTTTATCAGGCTAGCCGAGGGCGGCGATAGTCCTGGCGCGGATTTCCTCGATACTTCCGAGGCCCGAGATGCGGTGTACGCGCGGCGCGCGCGCATCCCCGGTCGCGGCCCAGCGCGTGTAGTACTCGACGAGCGGCTGCGTCTGCCGGCGATACACGTCGAGGCGCTTCCGGACGGTGGCCTCGAGATCGTCCGCGCGCTGGATCAGCGGCTCGCCGGTGACGTCGTCGCGGTCCGGCGTCTTCGGCGGATTGAACTTCACGTGGTAGCTGCGCCCGGAGGCCGGATGCACGCGCCGCCCGCTCATGCGCAGCACGATCTCGTCTTCGGGCACGTCGATCTCCAGCACATGGTCGACGGCGACGCCCGCCTGCTTCATGGCTTCGGCCTGGCCGAGGGTGCGCGGAAAACCGTCGAACAGATAGCCCTTGGCGCAATCGGGCGCCTTGAGGCGCTCCTTCACCAGGGCGATGATGATGTCGTCGGAAACGAGCTGCCCCGCATCCATCACCTTTTTCGCCGCGAGTCCGAGCGGCGCGCCGGCCTTGGCCGCCGCGCGCAGCATGTCGCCGGTGGATACCTGCGGGATGGCGTAGCGCCCGGTGATCGCGGCGGCCTGCGTGCCCTTGCCCGCCCCCGGCGGCCCCAGCAGGATGATTTTCATCGCAGCAGTTTTAGCACAGCTTCGAGATCGGCCGGGGTGTCGACCCCCGGCGGGATCGCACCTTGCTCGATCACGGTGGCGATGCGCAAGCCGTGCCACAGCACACGCAGCTGCTCGAGCTGCTCGATCGCCTCGAGCGGCGAGGGCGCGAGCCCGGCGTAGCGGCGCAGGAACGCGACGCGGTAGGCATAAATGCCGACGTGGCGGTAGGCCTCCGGCGTGCCGCCGTCGCGCGCGAACGGAATGCCGGCGCGGCTGAAGTAGAGCGCGTCGCCGCGCGCATCGAGCACCGCCTTCACCACGTTCGGATTGGCGAACGCCTGCGGGTCGCGCAGCGGGTGGCAGGCGGTGGCGACGCTCGCATCGGGCCGCGCGGCGAGCGCCGCGGCCACGCTGGCAATGAGCTGCGGCGCGATGAGCGGCTCATCGCCCTGCACATTGACCACGATCGCGTCTTCCGCCAGCCCGAGCTGCGCCGCGGCCTCGGCGATGCGCTCCGTGCCCGACGCGTGCTCGGGCCGCGTCATGCGCGCCTCGAAGCCGGCTGCGCGCACCGCGTGCGCGATGCGCTCGTCGTCGGTGGCCACGCACACCGGCGCGGCGCCGCTTTGCCGCGCCCGCTCGCACACGCGCACCACCATCGGCTTGCCGGCCAGGTCGGCGAGCGGTTTGCCGGGGAAGCGGGTGGAGGCGAAGCGCGCGGGTATGAGGACCGCGAAGCCGCTCACGTGATCTCTTCGGCCGGATCGAGCTTGCGCGCGTCGTCTTCGAGCATCACCGGGATGCCGTCCTTCACCGGATAGGCGAGCCGGTCGGCCTTGCATACCAGCTCGCTTTCCGCCTTGCGGTACACGAGCGGCCCCTTGCACAGCGGGCACACCAGAATTTCAAGCAGCCTTGGGTCTATGGCCGAGCTCACCGAGCCTCCTTTGCAGCCACGCGTCGAACGCCGGGTCGGGCGCCGCGCGCACCGGCAGGACCCAGTGCTGCGGCTTCGCGAAGCGCTTGCATTTTACCGCGTCCTTTTCGGTCATCAGCACTGGCGCGTCGTCGCCGAACTCGAGGTCCCGGGCGCGAAACGGGTGGTGATCCGGAAACGGATGCGGCACGACCGTGAGGCCGAGCTGCGCCAGCTGGCGGAAGAAGCGCTTCGGGTCGCCGATGCCGGCCACCGCGTGCACGCGCTCGCCGGCGAACGACTTCAGCGGCCGGCGCTCGCGCGCGTCGGTGGCGCGGTGCACCTCTTCGCCCTCGAGGTGCATGCGGTATCCCTTCACCTTGTCGGTGCCGTGCGCGACCACGGCATCTACGCCCCACAGGCGCGTTTTGGGCTCACGCAGCGGCCCGGCCGGCAGCATGAAGCCGTTGCCGAATCCGCGCGCATCCACCACCGCGATCTCGATGTCACGCCGCAACTGATAGTGCTGCAGCCCGTCGTCGAGAATGACGACGTCGCAGTCCGGATGCGCCTGGCGCAGCGCGGCGATCACGGCCGCGCGCTCGGGCCCGACCCACACCGGGCAGCCGCTCCTGCGTGCCATCAGCACCGGCTCGTCGCCGACCGCGGCCGGGTCGGCGGCAAGCGTGACGCCGCGCGGCGCGCGCACGGTGCCGCCGTAGCCGCGCGAGACGATCGCGGGCGACCAGCGCTGCGCCTTCAGCAGCTCCGCCACGTGGATCGCGAGCGGCGTCTTGCCCGCGCCGCCGACGGTGAGGTTGCCGATGGCGATCACCGGCACACCGGCGCGCGCGCTCTTCAGGACGCGCAGTCGGTACAGCGTCCTGCGCGCGAACACGGCCGCGCGGAATACGAGGCTCAGCGGCCACAGCAGCCAGCTGACGGGGTTCTGGACGTACCAGAGCGGCGCGAGGAGGCGCGTGGCTAGCGGCTCGCCTGGGTGGTGAAGGTGATCTGCTGCAGGCCGGCGGCGCGCGCGGCTTCCATCACGCGCACCACCGCCTGGTGCGTGGCGTTGGCGTCCGCGCTCACCACCACCACCGGCTCGCTGCGCCCGCCGCTCGCGCGCCTCAACTCGCCGGCGAGCTGCTCGATGCTGACGAACGCCACCGGCGCGCGGTTGACGACGTACTGGCCCTGCGCGTTCACCAGCACCGCGACCTCGTTGGCGCGCTCGAGCTGCTTCTCGGCGTCCGCCGCCGGCAGGTTGATCTGCAGCTCAGTGTACTTGGAGTAGGTGGTGGTGATCATGAGAAAGATCAGGATCACCAGCATCACGTCGATCATCGGCACCAGGTTGATCTCCAGGTGCTCCCGCTCCTTGCCGCGCTGGAAGTTCACGCGTCCCTCAGGCGTGCTCGGCGCGCTCGCCGTGCACGATGTCGATCAGCTTCGCCGCCTGCTGCTCCATGTCGACGACGAAGCCGTCCACCTTGTTCTTGAAGTGGCGGTAGAAGATAAGCGCTGGAATGGCGATGCCGATGCCGAACGCGGTGTTGTAGAGCGCGATCGAGATGCCGTGCGCGAGCTGCTGCGGGTTGGTGCCGCCGGTGGGCGACTGCGAGCCGAAGATCTCGATCATGCCGATCACCGTGCCGAACAGGCCAAGCAGCGGCGACGCCGTGGCGATGGTGCCGAGCGTGGTGAGAAAGCGCTCCAGCTCGTGCGCCACTGTGCGCCCGGCCTCCTCCACCGCTTCCTTCATCACGTAGCGCGAGCTCTTGCGGTTTCTCAGCCCCGCGGCCAGCACTTCGCCGAGCGGCGAGTCCTGCGCGAGCTTGTCCAGAACGTCCTCGCTCATCCCCTGGCGCTGGTATACCGTGAGCACTTGCTCCAGGAGCGACGGCGGAATGATCTTGCTGCTGCGCAGCGTCACCGCGCGCTCAATGATCAGCGCCACGGCAATGACGGAGGCCAGCAGCAGGGGCCAGATGGGCCAGCCTGCAGCTTGGATGATGGCGAACAAGAGGGCGCTCCGCTGTGGTTGGTTTTGTCGCCGGCGCACTTTAACAAAAACGCAGCATGCGCGTTATCCACATTTACTGTGGATAAGTTTGTGGATTTTCTTTGGGCAGCGCTGCGCTTCCCCCGCGCGCGCCTGGTCAAGTCGGCGGCGATTAAAATTTCATCAGTCGAATCCGGCGCGGAAACAGCAGCTTACGAAATAGAATCGGCCTCCGTAAGGAATCGCCGCGCGCACCTTTGACGCGCGGCGCCGCTTGTGCATTAGTGTCGCCGCGTGGAAGAAGAACTGCTTGCTGGATCGTCGCCCGTACTGAGCGTCTCGGCGCTGCTGCGCAGCGTGCGCGATACGCTCGAGCGGGGCTTTCCGCTCGCCTGGATCGGCGGCGAGATCTCCAACTTCCGTCCCGCCTCCTCCGGTCACTGGTATTTCACCCTGAAAGACGAGGCCGCGCAGGTCGACTGCGTCATGTTCCGTTCGCGCACTGCAGCATTGGACTGGCAGCCTGCCGAAGGCATGCGCGTGGAGGCCCGGGCGCTGGTAACCCTGTACGAGCCGCGTGGGCGCTTCCAGCTCAACGTCGAGCACATGCGCCGTGCCGGCCTGGGACCGCTCTACGAGCGCTTCCTGAAGCTCAAGGCGCAGCTGGAGAAGGAGGGTTTGTTCGACCCGGCGGCGAAACGCGAGATTCCGGCGTTTCCCAAGACCATCGGTGTCGTCACTTCACGACAGGCGGCGGCGCTGCGCGACGTGCTCACCACTTTGCAGCGCCGCAATCGGTCGATTCCGGTGATCGTGTATCCGGTGCAAGTGCAGGGCGACGGCGCGGCCGCGAAGATCGCGGCCATGCTGGCGACGGCGAACGCGCGCGCCGAGTGCGA